>CAWBHO010000139.1:0-30350 GCA_963788415.1 uncultured Acidobacteriaceae bacterium
TATGTTTATGCATACCTTGCTAAAGTATCGTATTGCTATGATAATGAACCATATCCAAAAGAGTATGTGAGATGAAATATCTATTCCATTGCCATAATAATGAAACACCACTATGCGGAAGCTATGACAGTAGCCACGAAACACATTGAAAAAATGCTACAGGTAACTCTATTTCAAACGACATAATGTGAATATCAAATAGACTAATTATTAAAGAAAAGAATTATTACACTTAAATTTATCTGAAAGAGATCATTTCTTACTATTAAATTTGGGAGAGCAAGTTGAGAGATATATTACTTTATTGAGTAGGAATAATGTCGTTTTGTTGAAAAGAAATTTATACATATTTGTTTGATTAATCAAAACCCATAAATACTGCTAATTCAAAGGACATTATAAGTAAACCTATAAAAATCTAATTTCAAGTGGAAGATAATGAATGAGCACTTTACTACAGAAATTCTAGAGAACCAACGCATAAGTTTTATTCAAATTAAGGATAAATTCGAATTGCGTAGAAAATGAAGTAAAAATCTAGGAGTTCAATAAAGAGTTGAGAATAAAAAATTGAGACCGCAAATCTTTTAAGGACAATACACAGAATTTGAATAAGATTTTTACATGAGTAAAGTCGAATCTGAGTTACTTTGCATAACGTTCAGTTTGGAACGATACAATTTTCGCCAAGTCATTCGTCGCTTCTTACGGAAAAATATCATAACAGGCTAGACAAATAACTGAAGATCGCCGTTTTTGATATCGCAAAATACCACGAGTATCAATCTGAAAAAAGAAATAATCACATGTGAAAATTGAAGTGGTTTAAATATTGACGACAATATTTACACAATTATTTTCAAATATTCATGATATATTGTGTTAGATCAGAATCAACTCAATAGATGACACTAGCTGAATGTGGTGTTGAAAAATTATCGTACTTTACTTTATCGCTTGAGTTTCAAATCTCATTTATATTCGAATTCAAATTAGATATATATTCTTGAAACTGAAATTTTTTTGATAGAGAATCAAATTTTGTATCTAACAAAAACTTCTATAAAAACTGTGCAAGTCAAAAATATTGTGAACTTTACCTTTATCTAATTGTTCACTTATAACAAAAGAATTTTTATAAAAAATATAACATAAATCAACCTATTTTCAAACACTACACATTAATAAAACACATAATATGCAGTCATGCGTGTGAGCCAGTTTATGTACTATGTATATATTGCATTTTCAATGTAATATTTTTAACATTAGAAGAAAAGAAGAAGAAGAGGACGACGAGCAAATGTCTTAAAGTGTTCGCAATATAGGCATGTTGCTATTTTCTACTAAAGTGAAAAAAAAATAATTTTTAAATAATAACTGAACTCATCATCGTTACTTATTGATATGTTGATTCTCTGATAAACAAACAAAACCAATGATGTTTTTAGTACATAAAATACAACATCGATATGAGCCGTACATTTACAATGCATACAATTGAATAAAAAAGGAACAGGACAAAAAAAAACCGATAAAAAAATATAATTACTTTGTCTTTTCACATAAAATAACAAAAAACTTCATTAAAATATTGAGATAATTTAGTATTTTTTCAACAGAACTATATTTTAGTTAAATAATAATCTATCATTTCTTTATTGAAAATAGAAAAATGTGATCTATTCAGAACCTTTTATCTATCAGCTGATAAAAAAAACATTATTGTTCAATATGTATTAAATGCAGGAGTAATTCTAACGGTGTTATTCTTTCTTTAATGCATCATTTCGTTTTGATTATGTGATAAAGATAAGTTATATATTTTGTTTTTGTGCAATAGTTCTTTTCCACAAGTAAAGAATTGATTTCTATGATTCAAAATTAGACGTATTCAACATTTACACATCGTAAGACATGACCATCAAGATAAGATATGAATGAAAGACTAATGAAATATTTACTTCATAACAATACTAACAAAGTTTATATTATAAAAATAATGTAGTTATTATATGAGATTTCAACTACAAAAGATTTGAAGTAAATCAATACTAAATATGTACAATTCATTTTGATTATTTTAAAGTAAATTTTTACTAAATTTCAATGATTTTCAACCGTTATAAAAATATTCTAACAGACAGTTTAGAAGTAAATAGTGACATTTGTTTGTTTGACATAATGATCTTCATTTGAATAAGATTTTTAGAAATTGAAGATTATTAGAATTATTGTTGAAAATAACAAAATTTTGTAGTGCTTTTATGATGACATCTCTCCCGTTTTTTTTTCGAAAACAACTTTATTGAAATAAAAATCGAGTGATGAAAATAATTACAACTCGAATAATAAGTGGTTTATCCTTTTCATCTTTTTGCGTTCTTACCTTTATTTGAGTGACATTGAAACTCATTGTCTTTGTTACAGAGTGCATATATTGTTGTTAATTTGTTTCTTTGATCATCAGTCTTATTTTCAATAGATCATGGATAGTCATCTGATTAATGTTATTTGGGCTGGTGTGGCCTTTATGATTTTGTTTACAGTATATCAAGCTGCAGTTGTATGCTTGATGTACTATTTGGTTTTTGAATGTATAACTGTGTACTATTGCTTAGCTTTTTCTATTTCATAATATTGTACCTTATCAAAGTGTGCTTGAACTTGTCAAGAATGAAACAATTGATGTCATGAGCCGCTTTCATAACTATTCCTTGGATATCGATAAGTTTTATTTCAGAACCCATCATATTAGGTTTACGCATATCATGCAGCTAATAAATAAACAACATACCAGTTTTGCTGTACCAATCAACTCAAAGATTAAGAAATTTTGATCAAATCAATATAAATCAAGATCATTAGAATCTGTGCTTCTATGTGAGTTCTTAAAATTATGCATGCATAATTCACATTTAGTTCTTAACAGAACGATACATCTATTAATAATATATATCAAGGGATCAGACGATAGCTGTGGTATTTATTCAGCTGTATCATTTGAGAGTGCTCCCAATAGACAGCAAACTCACGTTGTTGTTGCTTACGATGTGAATCAAGCAGACCAGGAAACGCTGGCATATCAGACAACTGATTTGGTAAAATCTGCAGTACAGCTTGTACTATTGCCGTTGCAGATGTCAATGGTGTACGATCAACAGCGTTGCGAAGATATTGAGTTAAAATGTTGATGATTGCATCACTACCGTTATTTGGTAGTTGTAAATGCGTCTGCCATTGAGCAGCCACTTTCGACAGTATTTTTTTTATTTCAGCACGCCTACTTTGATCGTTGCATTTGTCAAGTAAGTTTTGTGCACAATGACTGGTGGCTGCCGGCAGAACAGGCCGCGCCGTCAATATTAAAAAAGGGCAGTTCGTGGCGCCGTGGGACATGGTGCACCCCGTCGAGAAGCTCCGTTCCACGGGCAACGAGCGCATCTTTCTTACCGAGCGCGGCGCAAGCTTCGGCTACAACACGCTGGTGGTCGATTACCGATCTCTGCCAGTGATGCGCAATCTCGCTCCGGTGGTCTTTGATGCGACACATTCGGTTCAGCAGCCCTCGGCAGCGGGCGGGGTAAGCGGCGGCCAGCCTGAATTCATTCCGCTGCTTGCGCGGGCGGCTGTGGCAGCGGGCATTGACGGTCTGTTTGTGGAAGTTCACAACGACCCGGCCAACGCCAGGTCGGATGGGGCCAATGCGCTGGATTTGAAACTGCTCAAGCCGCTGCTGGAGAGGCTGCTGGCGATCCAGCAGGCAGCGAATCAGCCGCTACCCCTCGACGCGGCGAAAGTAAGTTAGGGGCGACCATGGCGCGGCGAGGATAACATGACTTAACCCGCTGTTTCAAAAGAGTTGACCGTACCGCTCGTCTTGGCTGGTTGCACTGGAGTGGCTAAAATCCGCGTAGAAGCATTGCGAAAGACGTAGCTCGTGCGCGCGGTTTTAAAACAAGTCAAGAAAGTCGCGCCGATCAGACGCAAGTCGCTCCGGAATGTTGCCCGGCACATATAGCGCGCGTCAAGCCGCGCCTTCATTGGCTGGATATGCAGGCGATAAAATTCATCGAGATGGCTGGGATGGATGTGGCTGAGAATACCCTCTTCGTCGCGAAAGGCGAGCGTGGCGGCGCCAGTAATGCCAGGGCGGTAAGGCATATTCACGATCGCAGCATACTTCGGCAGTTTGGGCCGGGGGCCGACAAAACTCATCTCTCCGCGCAGCACGTTATAAAACTGCGGAAGCTCATCCAGCTTGAGCTTGCGCAGCCAGTGTCCGACGCCGGTAATGCGCCGGTCTCCATCCCTGGTGAGGTGGGGGCCGCTCTGCTCCGCTCCGCATGCCATGGTGCGGAATTTGTAAATCCAAAAATGACGTCCTCCGCGGCCAACGCGCAACTGGGTAAATAAGACCGGCCCCTTCGAGGACAAGCGCACGCACAAGGCAATCGCCAGCATCGGAAGCGCACAAGCAGCCAGAGCAACGAGCGCAACCGATAGATCGAGCATTCGCTTGGAAGCGGAAAGGCTCCAGGCGCTGGCTGATGGATTTTCGATGTGCGCTGCACGAGCGGGCGCTTTCTGAGGCATTGCAGGCAGCAAGCCGATCGGAATGATCGAAGCGGAATTGGCGCCAGAATGAAGAGTGCGGCCGGAAAAATGCATAGGGAAAAACCTCGAAAAGCAGGATGAATATTCGAAGCGCCGGTCAAGTTCGTGCGCACCTGAAGCAACGAACAGAGCTGAACAACCGTGCAGGACAGCCGAGCGGTTACCCCCGGCATCCGCGAGTGCGACTACACTTGCATCATCGCCCGCAAGGGCTGTGGATAGATGAGCAAAGCAAAGAAATAGCAGAGTTCGAAAGACACAATTGGGAACAATCCCGTTATAGAAACCTGATAAGTAATAGCTCATGAGACGACCTTTACAAGTAATCCCCAACTCGCATTCAAAAGCGCAAGTAAGTTTTGAAATAATAAGTGTCTTCAGGCGCGCATAGCTCCGCAAAAATGGTCGGCTTCTGCGTCTCCGGAGCGTAATTCCTCCGTGCCGGAGATCGATTCCGCCCGCTGGTTGTGGAAGCAGCCATGCGGGCGGAAGGAGATCGGTGCGAGATGTTCCTCGTGGCGGTCTACATGAGCAATCCGACTGTCGCGGCGCCCAGGCCTAGCTGTGAGAAAAGCTGGGTCCAGTTCAGAAATTGGCGCATATTTCCTGGCCCTATGTTCTTCTCTGGAACGACGATGGTATCGCCGGGGTAAAGGCGCACATTTTGGAAGCTGGAGGATGAAAAAATCGACTGTCCTCGAGAGCGGCTGGCTACAGATCCGTCCGCCCGCAAGACGAACATTTGTCCGCTGTCCGCGTCGCGGTTCGTACCGCCGGCATGATGAAGGTATTCGCCGACACGGGCACCGTCGCGATAGAGAAACGCATTCTGATTGTGCACAGCGCCGATCACCTGAATGGTGGCAGGAGTGGGCGGAACCAGCAGTTGATCGCCATCTTCCAAGGGCGTCTCCGGCAATTGGCTTTCTCCCGTGCTGTGCGGGTTTAGATCAAGCACGATTCTCCCTGTGGGTTGCAACTGGTGCAGCTGATCGATCAACCCGTGGTTGAAGGATGCGACTTGTTCCGGTTGCGCTCCCTGTTGCGTGCCGCCTTCCGAACTGGCCATGGCGATTGAGCTGCGCAGCAACTGATGCTCGAGCTGATCCGCATACTCATTCAGGCGCTGCTGTTCGATCGCCTGAGTGCTTTTGCGCTTGAACTCCGCTCCGTAAAGATAGGCCTTGCTCGTCAGGCCTCCGGCGCGAGTAACCAGCGAGCGCAGCGTTTCGCCGGGCCGGACGCTGTAGACCCCGGCGTGCACGAACTCTCCTTCCAGCCTCACATATTTTGTCTGCCGGTCCAGTGGCTGAGGAATGTCGTCTTGCGAGAAGACGGTGACGATATCGCCGGGCTCAAGGGCAAGATCCTGCGAGGCGTCGTGGTCGAGCACCAGCTTGCCTAGATCAAAGGGAATCAGCGATGTGGTCATGGTGTCTGGATTCAGCCGCTCGATGACCGCGTAGTTCCAGTCGGTTTCAAACTCGGGACGAAGAAGAGCAGCGGCGGTTTCTTCCGGACGGTTCACTTCAATACTGCCCAGAGCGCCAGCTGATCCGGTGGAACGGCCCTCAGAGGCGTTCTGGATCGCAGCGGATGATTCGTTTCCTGCACCGACCTGCTGCGACAGCACGCCGGAAGAGTTGTTTGCAAACTCATCGGCTTGCTGCATGGATTCATTGCTGGTTTGCTGTGCTGAATTACCGCGGCTTTGCCGCCTGGAAAAACGGTCTGCGTGCTGCATCGGAAAGCTGCCCGCCGGCCGACTTGATGAATTGTTCGTCTGCGTCTGAGCTTCATCGCCGTTGAGCGAAGGAGCAAACTCCGGAGCGGGCAGGCCCAACTGAGTGCGCCGCCACCAGTAATTCCGCGAAACCAGCGAATCCCGGTCGGGCATCAGATCGCTCAGCCGCATCCCCTCATGCCAAAGAAAGCGGCCGGGGTTGGCCACCGACCCGCGCAGCGTGACTGTCTCGCGATAGCTGGAGACAATCGGATTGATACGCAAGATGTCGCCGTCTGCCAGCGGAGTCGCAAGCCCGGCTGCATCGTCTTTCAGATCGAACGCGCGCAGTTGCGTATGGTTCACAATACGTTCCAGCGAGATGCGCCCGCCGGAGGCAACCGCCGTCCGTCCGCCGGCCGCGTCAAGCAGTTGCTGGATGGATTCCTGGCCGCGCAACTCATAGATTGCTGGCTGGCGCACGCTGCCCACGAGCGCCACCTCCGGACCCGCGGCGGGGATGAACAGCACGTCGCCCGGCTGCAGTTGCACATCGCCGGTTTTGTCGCCCCTGACCAGCAGCGCGTAAAGATCAAAGTCCGTGATCACCTTGCCCGCGCGCTTCAACTCGACATGGCGCATGGAGCCTGAGCGCGAAGGGCCGCCGCTCTGAAAGACCGCATCCACTAGGGTCGAGAGCGCGCTCACCGTGTACTCGCCCGGATGCCGCGCCTGCCCGGCGACGTACACCTGAATGGAGTGAATCTCCCCCATGTCAACGCTCAAATCAAAGTTGCGGTAGACCCGGTCGAGCGCCTGGCGAAGGTGACCGGCGACGGCGGAGAACTCAAGCCCGGCGACATGCACGGCTCCCACCTTGGGAAGATAGATTTCTCCCTCGCGGCTCACCCGCAGATTGGCGCTGAAATTGATTTGTCCCCAGATGCGAATGCGTAACTCATCCCCTGCGCCAATCACCATATTCTCCGGCGCCGGAGCCCGGTCGATGGGGCCGAAAGAGGCCTCCTGCGCCTGAAAGATTCTGGCTCCATAGATCGGCAACATCCGGCCTACGGTGGTAGCCACAAAGCGCTGAAACTCGGTGGGAGGCTCAGGAGGCAAGGCGGACATCTGCCGATCTTGCGCACCGTCCGCATTCGACCCATTGCGCCAAGCCTGCTCGTTGTAATTCGGGCCGCTGGACAGGCCGTTGTCTGACGAGGCAGCCGTGGACAGATCCGCAGCCGATATTCCCTGTTGCGCCAGTGGTTGCATGGTCGGCATGCTTTGCGATTGCCCCGAAGATGTTGTGGAAGACGAAGCAGAAGGCTGCTGCAGCGAGCAGCCAAACGAATCCGGATCGTCCTCTGCCGAACATTGCGCGCGCAATTGAGGCGTGCAAAGAACGAGGACTGCGGCGCCGGCAACCCAGAACAGCAGCGAACGGCGAAGACTTGAGCGGGCAGATGAATGGTTTCTCATAGACGCCTCATTGTTCACATATCCATCCGGCGGAACCAATGAAAAAATGCAGGCGCTGATGAGTTCAGTTTCAAATTGGGTAGAACTCTAAGCATCTTCCCATAATCGATTTCATGCAGGCTGTTTTTCTCTCCTTCCTCGTCTGCGGGTGTTCTTTCCCGGGTAATCTGAGCGCAGTTATCCGGTAAGTGGGCGGTATATCCATGCGTAACTAAGTCCTTCTTGTCTGACGCGGAAGGCGGTTGCCATGGGTGGCGATCTCGACTCCGGCGATACTGGCGGCGCACAAGAGTTCAGACAGGCCGCGCGCCGTGCAACGCAAGAAGAATACGACCCGATGCAAAGAGGAAGCTCCGTGCCAACAGAAATCCAGCAATCCGCTGCACATTCATCCCAGACCTTCCGCGGCTCCTTGCCGCCCATCGTGCGCCTGACTCTCAAGCACAGGAAGCTGGTTGGCCTTGCCGCATCGGTTATCGTTGCGCTGGCGCTGACGGTCGCCTTGCTTCTGCCCCCGCGCTACGAGGCTACAGCGGTCATTCTGCCGCCCCAGGACGGAAACTCAGCCGGAGCGGCCATGATGGAGCAGCTTGGCGGCCTGGGAGCGATGGCCGGGTTAGGCGCCGGCGCTTTGGGCCTCAAGAATCCCAACGATATGCAGGTGGCGCTGATCAAGAGCCGCACGGTAGAGGATGCCGTGGTTGAGCGCTTTCATCTGCAGGCGGTTTATCACAGCAATTATCTGTCGTCGGCACGCAAGAGCTGGGAAGCGAAGACTTCGGCTGAAAGCGGATTGAAAGACGGATTGATTCGCCTGAAGGTGACCGATCATGATGCCCACCGCGCCGCGCAACTGGCGAACGGCTGGGTGGAGGAATACAAGCGCTTCACGGCTACCCTGGCAGTCGGCGAGGCGTCGCAGCGGCGGCTCTTCTTCCAGCAGCAGCTCAGCTCCGCGCGACAGGATCTGGCGAACGCCGAAGAGCAGATGAAGCAGACTCAGCAACGCACTGGCGTAATCGAACTCGACGGTCAAGCCAGCGCCATGATTGCATCGGCGGCCATGCTGCGCGCTCAAGTAGAGGCCAAGCAGGTCGAAATCAGGGCCATGCGCCAGTTTGCCGCCGAAGGGAATCCGGATCTCGAGCGCGCGCAGCAGGAGTTATCCAGTCTAGAGGGGCAGTTATCCGCTATGAATGTGGGCAACAACCGCTCCACGGGCGACCTGGTAGTGCCCAAGGGCATGACCAGCGAAGCAGGTCTGGAGTATTCGAACGCCTTGCGCGAGGTGCAGTATCGCGCCGGAGTGGTGAAACTACTGGCGCAGCAGTATGAAATGGCCCGCGTAGACGAAGCGCAACAGGGGCCGGCGGTGCAGGTTGTCGATGCGGCCGTGGTTCCAGACCATCCCAACAATCTTTACAAAATTGTTATCGCACTGGCCGGCCTGCTGCTGGCTTTGCCAGTGGCCTTGCTGATCGCGCTGGTCGCGGAAGCCGTTGAAGCTCTGCGCGCTCTGCGCTTCCGCGCGGGTTCGTGGACCTTGGCGCTTGAACAGGTATGGGGTGGAGAAGCGCGATGAAGATTCTGGCGGCCCGCAAGGCACTGGGACTGGATGGCACTGTCGCCTACGCCTCTCTGGCGAGGGTAGTCAGCATTGCGGGCAGTACAGGAATGGTGCTGCTGATTGTTCACTTCCTCTCTCCCGTAGAGCAGGGGTATTACTACACGCTGCTCAGCCTGGTTGCGCTGCAGATGGTCTTTGAATTGGGCTTCTCCTTTGTCATTCAGCAGTTGGCCGCGCACGAATGCGTTCACTTGAAATTGATGGCTAACGGATGCGTTGCTGGCGACAGCGCGGCTCACGCGCGGCTGGCTTCCGCGCTCCAGTTGAGTGTGCGCTGGTACTCGGTGGCCGCCGCCGCGATGGGCCTCATCCTGGCGCCACTCGGAATACTCTTCTTTTCCCGCCACGCGGCGGCGGGAGGATCTGCGGTGTCCTGGCAGTGGCCGTGGCTGCTGGCAGTGGCCGTGTCGATGGGCGGCCTCTGGTGCCAGCCTTTTTACTCATTCATCGATGGCTGTGGGGAGGTGCGCGCGGTGGCCGCATTGCGTTTGCGCCAGGCAGCCGTCGGTGTGGTGCTGGGCTGGAGCGCCATGCTCCTGCATCACGGCCTCTACTCACCTGCGCTGGTGATCGCGGGTCAGCTTGGAACCGGGCTCGTTTTCTTGGCTGCGCGCCGCCCCTTGCTGATTGGGCTGCTGCGCTTTCCGGCGTCAAAGGCCTCGATCAACTGGAGACGCGAGGTCTGGCCCTTCCAATGGCGCATTGCAGTCAGTTGCACGTGCTCCTACTTTACGATGCAGGCCCTTATCCCCATTCTCTTCGCGCGGCGCGGCCCCGTCGAAGCCGGAAAGATGGGCATGTCGCTGAGCATTACCGGCTACATGGCAGGCCTGGTGCTGCCCTGGATCTCTACCAAAGCAACGCCCTTTGGCCGCCTGATTGCGCAGCGCCAGTTTCACGGGCTTGACCGGTTATTTCTGCGCACTCTAGGCCAGGCCCTGAGCATATTCTGCTTGATCGGGCTCGTCGCCGAAGGTGGAGCGGCGCTTTTGTCGGTACTGGCTCCAAGGCTTTCGGCGCGCATGGTTTCACCGGAACTGTTTGCGTTGCTGGTGGTGGCGGCGGGCGCTAATTGCGTGGTCCAAAGCCTGGGTACGCTGCTGCGTTCCTTCAAGCGCGAGCCATTCCTGGTGCAGTCGATGGTGGTAGCTTCGCTCACCCTGACACTGGCCGTGCTGGTAGCTCCTCGCTGGGGTGATGCAGGCGTCACCCTGAGTTATTTGACTGCCACGGCGGGCTTCGCACTGCCCTCGGCTGTGACCATCTTTGCGCGGGTCCGCCGTGGCTATCTGGCCATTAGACCGCTGTCGGCAAGCGGAGGCGAAGCGGCATGAACGCACTGTTTCCGCAAATAAAACCGATCTCTTCGCCGAATCACTCGCAGTTAACTTTGGCATCGCCATCGACCAATTCCTTCTTGGTCAAATCTCGTGCCCGGGCAGCAAATGCCGGGATACTGCGCGCAAGCGGAAGCGAGGAGGTTTAATAGTGGCGACTAATCCTATCGGCCTGGTTCTTAAGATGCAGCCCATGGAGATTCCTGCATCACTATCGACGCGCCTCCGGCTCTTTGTGCTCGGTGCGCTTCTGACGTTCTCCTTTGTGTCCATTCCAATCTCGTTCAATCTTTCGCAGATATTACTGCTAGGGCTCTGTGTGGTGGCCTTCGGGTGTTATCTTGTCCGCTTTGAATTCGACATATTCGCAGCGCTCTGCCTGATTCTATGCATCGCAATCTGCCAGGCAATCGGTCTCAATCACTTCTCCACCGCCGACAAGAACTATCTGACGCCGTCTCTGTTCATCACTTCTCTGCTGATTGCGCCTGCCACAATGCTCTTGGGGAGATTGTGTTCGCCCGACGACCGCGACCGCATCGTGCGCCGCGTCATCAACTGGGTGCTCGCCTTTCTGGTCATCGAATGCGTATCGCGGTTCATCATCTCGCCCCACATGGGCGCAACTGCGCAAACGGACATTTCCGACAGCTTCTATCACTACAAGTTCAGCCTTTTTTTTGTCGACTCGAATTTTGTCGGAATTGCAATTCTCTGTCTCATCTCGATCATGTTTGCGTATAGGGAGGCGATTGGGCGGAGGAAATGGGCGCTGGTCTACCTGCTCTTGTTCGCCACACTTTCCAGGGCCTCGATCGCCGCTGCAATCTGTCAGCTGATTGTCTACAAGCTCTGGCGCTGGCGAGTATGGACGTGTTTCGGTCTTCTCGCGGCCCAGACGCTCATCATCTGCAAGCTATATTTAGACTTCACGACGCAGGGGGCGGCATCGATAAGAGCAATCGACGGGAGCTTCTCCTCGAAGTTTCTGATCCTCGCGCGGATGACGGCCAGTTATGCGCAAGCCGATACGGCCCAGAGGTTCTTTGGTGTCGGAGTTGGTGACTCCATCAATATCATCGAGATATTCGCCCATAACATCGTGGCCACCTTCGCTCTGGAAATGGGCATTGCGGGCTCGTTGCTGTTCTTCATTTATATATGGATATTTTCACGACGATGCCCAACATCTTTCTATCTGCTCATTCTACCAATGGTGATTAACGGATTTTCCCTGGTGAGCACCTCCATGCCTTACTTCTTTGTAGCGCTCGGTCTTCTTGCAGCCCTGCGCGGTACACCGCGTGACGGAAACTGCGAGCCTGATAAACGACAAAACCCCACAGAAGCCTGAAAGGACGGCCATGGCCAAAATCAGCGTACTTATGAATGTATACAACGTGGAAGCATACGTAGCCGAGGCTATAGCAAGCATTCAGGCACAAACCTTCCCTGACATCGAAATCATTGTCGCCGACGACGGATCGACCGACGGCACTCGCGCAGTCGCTGAAAACCTCGCTCGATCCGATTCCAGGATTAAAGTCGTCGGGACAGCCAAGAACATGGGAGTCCCGTACGCTCTCAATTTTGGGTTGAGGTTCTGCGGCGCTCCGTTCATCGCAAAGATGGACGGGGATGATATCGCTTTGCCAACCCGGCTCGAAAAACAGTACAGGTTCCTTAAAGAGCATCCAGGTGTCGCGCTGGTTGGTTGTGCCAGCACTCAAATCGACCAGGCTGGTCGCCCGTTCCCTGGATTGCGGGTAGCGCGGCTGCCCGCCGCAGAAGCAGATATCGCCAGGATCATCCTGCTGAACACACCATGTCTCCATGTGTGGCTGGCGCGACGCGAAGTATACGACACGCTACAGGGTTACCGCGAGATGTCGAACTCGCAGGATTACGACTTCCTGCTGCGTGCCTGGACCGCAGGATTCTCCCTGAGCAATCTTCCCGATGCTTTGATGCAGATCCGGACCCGGCACGGCAACAACTCCTCCCGCTTGGAGCAAAGAAAGGCTCATTACTACATCAGAAGCCTATGCCGCGAACGCATGAAGCATGGCCGCGACAGCTTCACCAAGGAAAAATACGATCGCATCGTCAAGCCAGGAAAGCTCGAAAATGCCGCTTACCGTCTTGCGCTTATGTGCGCCCGGCGCGGATTGCTGGTTCGTCACAGCATTAAGCCATTCATTTATCTCCCGCTCTCCGCGATGCTGTCTCCGTGGCAGGCGCGCTATTTCTTCGACAGCATCCGTTTCAAACTTGCTCTGCACCAATCCATAAGTTCAGCACAAGAATCCATGAGCGCGTCCCCTGGCAGTTGATGCCTTACTCGATTCCGAGCCGGAATGCGCAATGAAAGTAGTCGAGATCTGAAAGGACAGTCGTGCCCAAAATCAGCGTACTGATGAATGTGTACAACGTGGAAGCTTATGTGGCCGAGGCGCTCGCGAGCATTCAGGCGCAAACCGTATCCGACATTGAAATCATCGTCGCCGACGACGGGTCCATTGACGGCACGCGAGCAATCGTCGAAAGCATGGCCTTTGCCGATTCCAGAATCAGAGTCGTCGGGACGGCTAAAAACATGGGAGTTTCGCACGCTCTCAATCTTGGGCTCAAATTCTGCGGCGCCCCGTTCATCGCAAAAATGGACGGAGACGATATTGCGCTGCCGACAAGGTTGGAGAAGCAACTTCAGTTTCTTGAAAGCAATCCAGAAATTGCGTTGGTTGGCTGCGCAACCGCGGCAATCGATCAGTTTGGGAATCCTATCGCGGGACTCGGCGTTTCGCGAAGGCCGGTCACCCAAAGAGCAATTTCCAACACTGTGCTGCTCGCGCCTCCGTGCGTGCATATATGGCTTACGCGGCGTGAGGTATATGACAGGTTATCAGGCTACCGCGACCTGGAACTCGCGGAAGATTACGACTTTCTGCTCCGGGCCCTGTCCTCAGGGTTTCTCCTGAGCAACCTTCCGGAGGCCCTGATGCTCATACGGACCAGACCCGGCAATGCTTCGTCCCGCCTCGAGCTGAGAAAGGCGCATTACTACATTGCCAACCTATATCGCGAACGGATTAAAGGTGGCCAAGATAGCTTCAGCCGGGAAGGTTATGAAAGTGCTATCAAGCTAGGCAAGGTGGAAAATGGCGCCTTTCGCCTTGCAACCAGATGCGTTCGCAAGGGCCTTCAATCGCGCAGCCGGATACTGCGATTCTTTCTCTCCGCACTATCCGCCTTGTTGTCGCCGTGGCAGGCACGCTATTTCCTTGACCGAATTCGCTTCAAAGCCGCGCTGCGGGCGTCTGTGCGCGCGTGCTGAACCCAGCACGCACGGGTTGCAGCGTCATGTGAACGCTCTTAGAGGCTGTCATGAAGATTTGTTTTATCATTCACGATTTTACGGGACGCGCCGGATCAGAGCGCGCGCAGGCCAATCTGGCGAATGCATTGACCGCCCGTGGCGAATCAGTATCCATTTGGTCTTGCTATCGCAGAAATTCAACCCCGGGGTTTCTGATCTCCAGCGATGTCGAAGTGAGTTATGGGCGGCAGAATCCGCTGCCGTATTTTCTTGATTATCCGTGGCTGATGTGCGCCTTCGCTTGGTTTGTAATTCGACGCCGTCCGCAATGGATTGTTTGCACAGACACCAACCGTTTGATTGTAGCATTGCTTGCGGTGTTGGTGCCCGGCGTGCAATTGGCGGTCTGGGAGCACTTCGCATTGTCCCATAGCGTCACGAAGGCGCGCGGGCGTCTGTCAAGACGGCTGGCCTGCGTGCTTGCATCGAGCATCATAACACTGACAGAGCGCGATACAGAGTTATACGCAAAACTCTTTTCGCCGTCCGGAAGAGTGACCACGATTCCGAATATATTGACGCTGCCTAAGGTGGAAAGAAGGGTGCGCCGGCCGGAGATTCTTGCCTTGGGCCGCCTCGCCCCTCAAAAGGGCTTTGATTTGCTGATTGAGGCATGGTCCGCAGCCAGCTCGGAGCTGCCTGGCTGGTCTCTTCACATCGTGGGCGATGGGCCGATGCGCGATGAGTTGGTGCAGCGGACAAGCGCTCTGGGGATCAAGGACCGGGTAACATTCTCCCCATTTTCGGACAATCCATTTCCTTTGTACTCTGAATGCGGGATATTCGTCCTCAGTTCGCGCTTTGAAGGCTTGCCATTTGTGCTGATCGAAGCGATGACCTGCGGAACTGCGTGCATCAGCTTCGATTGTCCGAATGGGCCGCGCGAAGTGATTCACTCAGGAGTCAATGGCATTTTGGTTCCGGCCGAACGTGTGGACGATCTCGCGAATGCGATTGTAAGACTGGGAGCAAATCCGATCCTGCGCGAAAGACTGGGGGAGGCGGCGCGAGGCGTGTCCCAAAACTTCTCCGAGCCTCGCGTGACGGCGAGCTGGCATCAGGTGCTTTACGGCCACATACAAGACACCGAGAGGCCGCTCGTCTCGGTTGTGGAGAGCCAAACTGCAGGGTCAAGAGCGGTATGAAGACAAACTACAGGAATCTCGATCTGCTGCGCTCGCTCGCCGTGCTTTCGGTGGTTGTTGCGCACCTCTACCATCAGGGTGCAGTTGCCCACCGTTGGACCTTCAATGGAGCTGTAGACGAGTCACTGCACAATCTAGCCTTTGCGGGGGTACTGTTCTTCTTTGTGCATACCTGCCTGGTGCTCATGCTTTCGTTGGATCGGGCGCCCGCGGCGCACCGCGGACGAAACTTTTTGATTCGCCGCGCTTTTCGCATCTATCCGCTATGCTGGGCTACCATATTACTCGCGCTTTCAACGGGACTTACCGATATGCCCACCGTCGCGCCTGTTGACCTCGGATGGCGCGGCATCGGAGCCAACCTGCTATTGGTACAAAACCTATTGGGGAGCGGTTCCAGCGTTACCGGACCGCTGTGGAGCCTTCCATGGGAGGTGCAGATGTATTTTCTTCTTCCTCTCTTCTTTATTGTATTGCGCCGCTTCGAGCATATATTCGTCGTGTTCTGCTTGTGGGTGGGGGCAACAGGTCTCGCGCTGGTTGCTACCCATCCCGGATTTCCAAAAATGTTTCATGGGGCGATCTTTCCCCCGATGTTCATTGGCGGCATGGTGGCGTACAGGTTGCTCCGCCGACAATTTGCAGATTCGCTTCGACCCTCTTGTCCTGCCTGGGCATGGCCATTGTTCATTTTGGCTTTGTTTCTTCTGCATGTCTGGATGATGGCCGGTAGAACCAATGTCTGCCAATCTGGCGCTCTGGCCAATTCCTCCGTCTGTTTGGCGCTAGGCGTGGCTATCCCGTCTTTTCGCGAACTGCGCGCGCCGTGGATCGTGCTTCCTGCCGAACAGATCGCCAAATACTCTTATGGCATTTACTTGCTGCATATTCCGGCGCTGATCTTTGTTCTGCGCTATCTGCCGAAGCTGTCCATGGGACTCACTATTGTTTTATTCGTAGCTCTTACGGCGTCGCTTTCAATTGTCTCCTTTTATCTCATTGAAGATCCGCTGATCCGGCTGGGCAAGCGGCTGACTGAACCAGCCCTGGTACCATGCGCGAAAGACGCGGCCGTTCTGGAGGCGGCAATTCTAGCAAGCAATGAGCCAAAGTCCCATGACTCATCGTTGCAGCAGATGTATAAGAGTGCGTGAGGAAATGTATGAAAACAAGAGTTGCGAAGGACCGCCGTGAGACGCTTTGCGCACTCTCGTTTCTGGTTTGCTTTTTCATCTTGAATGTTTGTACGGCAACGCTCTATCCATGCCCCAATCCGGATGAATGCATGTTTGTCGAGCCGGCGATCAGCTTTCTTCGCGGTCACGGATTTGGCTTGCATTTTTCCGAAATGCTTTCCATGTACTCGTTCATTTTGGTCCCTTGGGTTCGGTGGTTTGGATTCTCAATGCGCTCGATTCGCAGCGCCGATATTTTTTTCATGACAGCGGCATTCGGAATTGTGTGGTCCGCCGTCAAACGACTCGATCTTGTTGGCCGGGCGTTCCATCGGCTGCTCATGCTGTTTCTTCTGGGAACCGAGTTCGGCGTCATCGTATCCTACCGGACGGGAAGATATGACGGGCTGGGAGCTTTCTTTCTATCGATTGTCTTTTGGTCAATGTCTATCAAGAAGCCTGTGGCGCGCTTGGCCGGTCTGTTTGCTGTATGCCTCATGATTCCTTGGGCGGGTCCGCAATATCTGCCCGTCCTATTTGCGGAAGGGGTTGTGCTGATGCTGTTTAACCCCAGGCTTTACTGGAAGGAAGTTCTGTCTTCGTTTCTGGGGTCGGGATTGGGCAGCGCGGTCTTCCTGTTTGCGGTTGCCCTCAGCGGCCGCCTCCCGGGCTATTGGAAATTTGTTCATATGCAGCAGCATCAAGGTCTGGAGATGATCGCTGGCTGGATAAAATTTGGAAAGTTCGACCATACAAACGTAATACCTGCAGACTTCAGCCTTCCATTTCTGGTTGCTGCGGTTGTTGTCCTGCTGATTTATCAGGTTCGCCAGAATCTCACCCCCTGGCGATCGGTTCCGCTTTACTCGCTGGTCTATTGCGTCTTGTTGAGCTGCATACTGCTGCTTTCATCGAAGTTTCCAACCTATTATAGCTACATGGTGAGCATACCTCTGGTTGTTGCGCTTTGTCATGGACTTTCGCGGTGCCAGAAAAGCTCGGTTCGAAATGTGGTGCTGAGTCTCGGCCTGCTCAGTGCAGCGGTGGGCTTGGGGATGAATGGAATCGCCTATGCGGGAAACTGGCAGGAGAGGAATTATGACCGCATGGAAAGACTGGTTTCGCCGTTGCTGCGCGCAGATGACATCGCATTTGTCGATTATCCTGGTTACTATGCTGCGAGAAACTATGTAGACGATGTGTTTCTTCAGAATCCGGACTGGGATATCGTTCCACTGATGACGGCTGCGCAGAAACAATCTATTACAGTTGTTCTCGCCACTCCGGATAAGGCCGGAGTCATTCTTAAAGGTCTTGGCGGCGGGTGGGTGATGACCGGGCGCACGCCCGCATCGTTCAAGCGAGGCGTGTTTGACGGAAAAGGGATGGGGTTTCTATCTCACGATGATTATAAGATCGAGATTTACCGCCGGCTTAACTGAGCGGGTCACGATAGTCCAGCCAGGACGAGGCTTGTCGACATTCGTGGACTGAGCAGGTTAGAGCCGCGAAGAGTTTTGTGCAGTCATTTCAATCCAGGCGCGAACTGGAGAAGAGGTATAATCTGCCTCATGGGAGCGTATACGGAATCGAAGCGTCGGGGGGCCGGAGCGCCAGTATCCGGGGTGCCCTGCGCTGTGGGCGGCCAATCGGACGGCGAGCGGAAGCTGCGTTTCATGGAGGCGCAGCTTTTGCAGTTGGGCAGCCTGATGGTGGCTTACTCGGGCGGCGTGGATTCCGCATTTTTGGCGGCTACGGCGCATCGCATTTTAGGAAGCCGGATGTTGGCCGTGCTGGCCGACTCTCCCAGTTTGTCTCGCCGCGACTTTGAGCAGGCGCGGGCATTCGCGCTTGCCCGGGAGTTACCCCTGCATATCATCGCAACCGAGGAATTGAGCCGGCCAGAATACCGGCGCAACGACGCTGACCGATGCTTCCATTGCAAGGATGAACTCTTTGACGCCATGGCGGCGCTGGGCGCAAAGCTGGGCTTTGAGCGCATCGCTTATGGCATGAACGCGGACGACACCAGAGATTTTCGTCCCGGACAGCGCGCGGCCGAGGAGCACGCCGTGCTGGCGCCGCTCTCTGAGGCCGGGTTGACGAAACTCGAAGTGCGCGCACTTGCACGGGCCGCAGGTTATTCGCTCTGGGACCGCCCGGCCGCGCCTTGTCTGGCCTCGCGCGTTGCGTATGGCCGCGAGGTAACCCGCGAGGTTCTCGCACAGGTGGAAGAGGCCGAGGAGAGTTTGCGGCAGCTAGGCTTCCGCGAGCTGCGCGTTCGTCACCATGGTGAGCTTGCTCGCGTGGAGATTGCCCGCGCCGAGTTGCCGCGCGCTCTCACGATGGAGATGCTCGACGCTATTACTTCCGCTCTCAAGCGGGCCGGGTTCCAGTACGTAACACTCGACTGCGCGGGCTTTCGGTCCGGCTCCATGAACGCGGTCCTGCCCGTCGAAGTGCTGGCGCGGCGCGGCGCGTAGCCAACAGTTTAGAATCACAGTGCGATGAGTATTGGCTATCTGGAATGTTTCTCCGGCATCAGCGGCGATATGCTGCTGGGAGCTCTTGTGGATGCGGGCGTCCCTTTTCAACTTTTAGAGGAAACGGCGGCCGCGCTGGGAGTAGGGGCGCGTTTGCAAATGCGCAAGGTGAGCCGCGGTGGTTTAGCTGCAACCAAGGTGGATGTGATCTCCCCGGAGGCACCTGCGGCCGAGATGGAAGACTCGCATCACGATCATCTCGGAGACACGCACGCCGGGCACCAGCGGCACGGCCATCCTGCGCCGGAGCCTTCCCACCCAGCGCACGCTCACACGCCGCATCGCGCTCTCGCGTCGATTCTCGAGATTATTCGTTCTGCGCCGCTTTCCGATGCGGTGAAGTCCCGCGCCAGTCGCGCCTTTCAACTGTTGGGCGAGGCCGAAGCGGCCATTCACTCGGTTCCCGTGGAAGAGGTGCATTTTCACGAGGTGGGCGCGGTGGACACCATCGTCGATATCGTCTGCGCCGCCGCGGGCGCCGAGGCGCTGGGCGTGAGCCGTTGGCTCTCGTCGCCGCTCAACGTGGGCAGCGGCACCGTGGTCTGCCAGCACGGCAGGCTTCCCGTTCCCGCTCCGGCGACGCTGGCTTTGCTGGGCAGTGCTCCGGTTTACGCGGCAGGCACGCCGATGGAGCGCGTGACGCCGACCGGAGCTGTGCTGCTGCGTATGCTCGATGTGCGCTATGAACCGCTCCCGCCAATGCGCATCGTAAAAACGGGCTACGGCGCGGGCGGCCGCGAGATGCCGGGAGAGCCCAACCTGCTGCGTCTGCTGATCGGCGAAGAAGAGACCGCACGGAGCGTCGCAACCGAGGCGATTGCCGTGATCGAAACGGTCATTGACGATTGCAATCCGCAGTTACTCGCTTATGTCAGCGAGAGGCTGCTCGAAGCCGGCGCCTGGGATGTCTATCGCGCCGCGGTGCAGATGAAGAAGGGTCGCGCCGGCGTGCAGATGACCATCCTCTGCCGTCCCGATCTTGTTTCCGCGCTGCGCGATCTGCTCTTCCGCGAGACCACCACCATCGGCCTGCGCTGGAGGCTGGAGAACAAGATCGCCCTGGCGCGCGAGTTCGTGGAGGTCGAAACGAAGTGGGGCAAAGTGCGCATCAAAATCGCCCGCCTTCCGGATGGCGAACAGGCTAACGCCGCGCCGGAGTATGAGGATTGCCGCCGGCTCGCCATCGAACACGCAGTACCACTCAAGCTGGTCATGCAAGAAGCCATGCGGGCCTGCGCGGCTGCCGGAAAGGAGAAGCGCTGATGGATCGCGCTCAAATCGAGGCTCTGCTCAAGGACGTGAGCGAGGGGCGCACGGCGGTCAACGATGCGCTCGACCGTCTGCGCGATTTGCCCTTCGAGGATTTGGGCTTCGCCAAACTCGACCATCACCGCGCGCTACGCACTGGAATGCCGGAGGTCATCTTTGCCGCCGGCAAGAGCACAGCGCAAGTGGTCGAGATTTTCGCCCGCATGGCGCATGCCGGAGGCAATGTGTTGGCCACGCGCGTGACCAGCGCGATGTTTGAGGCTGTCCGCGCCACGGAAGAGAAAAATCAGCAGACGCGAGCCGAGTTTCATGAGACCGCCCGCGCCATCACGCTCACGCAGGCTCCCGCCACTCCGGGGAAGGGAACGGTTGCCGTCGTCTGCGCGGGCACCAGCGACTTGCCTGTGGCCGAGGAGGCCGCGGTCACGGCGCGGCTGATGGGCAACACGGTCGAGTTGATCGCCGATGTGGGCGTGGCCGGCATTCATCGCCTGCTGGCGCAAAAGAATGCCTGCAATCAGCGCGGGTGCTGGTCGTCTGCGCGGGCATGGAGGGCGCGCTGCCCACCGTCGTCGGAGGCCTGGTGAATGCGCCGATTATCGCCGTGCCCACCAGCGTCGGTTATGGCGCTTCTTTTGGTGGCGTGGCCGCGCTGCTGGGGATGTTGAATACCTGCTCGCCGAATGTCTCGGTCGTGAACATCGACAACGGTTTCGGCGCGGCTTGCATTGCCTCGCTGATCAATCACCTATGAATTTGCACCTATGAGATTCGCACCCGCGAAAATCCAACTGTGAAATTCGGAGCTGACCTTGGGCCTGGAATGCGTCTCCCGAAGCTGCTGATTTCGGAAGATGTTCCTTTGCACTCCGCCGCCGCGGCCGGGCTCAACCCGGCTTGTCTTGAAATACGGGAAGGCCTTTAAGCGCGTGCGTCCTGTGGTGCCGAGTCCAGGCAACAATTCGGCAGACCGGTCAGCTTTCCTTGCTGTAGAGCATGTCCCGGATGGCGCGCCGCCGGGCCGCGTTCATTTCGCCGTTGGCGTTGTCATCGCCGAGGCCGGGCGCTACGGCGGGAGCTGTGGATTCGGGCTCGCTGCACTCTGGGCAGCGGTTGGCGAAACCGGGCTTATCCGGCTTCAATTCGAACTCTTCCGAGCAGACGACGCAAACTTTAATTGGAAAGGTCATACATTCCCATGATAACTCCGGACGGCTTCCCGGCTTATCTTACGCAGCGCCCGCACCCCGGAAATTCTGTGTCTCCTTTGTTTGCAGGCGGCCGATCCGGAACTCGGCGGAGAAGCTCAACTTCGCCGGAAATGAGAGGATAAAGTCACCAACCTGCCGCGGGCCCATCCGCCCCGGCCAGAGGGAGACGTCAGGGATGAGGCAGATTGTCACCGTGATCTTCGGCTTGGGCTTGCTGGGCAACGCGCTGCTGTTTGTGCCGCAGATCTTCGCCGTGTGGCGGAAAAAAACGGATGAGGGCATTTCGCTGGTTACTTTTGGCGGATTCTGCGCGCTCCAGGTCGTCAGCGTGGTGCATGGGCTCTACGAGCACGATCTCGCCATGGTGCTGGGCATGGGGGCAAGTCTGCTGACCTGTGGAAGCGTGACGTTTTTGACCGTCCTCTATCGGGCCAGGCGGTTGCGGGCGGAGCGATCATTTGCGCGAACTTCCCGGCAATGAAAACGGAAGCTTTGCCAAGTGGCTGTTTTCGAGAAATATCCTCGAAAACTAGCCCAGAAAAATGCCCGCAATCGAGGCAGAAATCAGGTTGGCCATGGTGCCGGCGAGCATGGCCCGCACGCCCAGTCTGGCCAGGTCGTTGCGGCGCTCGGGAACCAGCGCGCCGATGCCGCCGATCTGCATGCCGATGGAGCCCAGATTCGCAAATCCGCACAAGGCAAAGGTCGCAATGGTAAAGGAGCGCGGGGCCAGCGTCGCTCTTTCCGCGCCCAGCTGGATGTAGGCAATGACTTCATTGAGCGCCATGCGCGTGCCCAGCAGGTTACCAATGGCCCCGCAGTCATGCCAGGGAATGCCGATCAGCCATGCCACGGGCGCGAAGACAAAGCCGAGAATCTGCCCCAGCGAGCCGGGCACCCAGTGCATTCCGGCGTGCATGTGGACCCAGGTCAGGAGGCTATCGAGCAGAGCCACCAGGGCCAGAAAGCTGATGAGCATGATGGCCACGTTCAGGGCCAGCTTGCCGCCGTCGATGGTGCCGCGGGCGATGGCGCCGACGAAGTTTTCCTCCTTGTGCAGCTCGTCTTTGGGGATGACGACACGCCCCTCGGTGGCGGGAACTCCGGTCTCCGGAACCAGCATTTTGGAGATCAGGATGGTGCCCGGCGAGGTCATGATGACGGCGGCTAGCAGGTGGCGCGGCTCGACGCCCTGGGCAATGTACATCGCCATGATGCCGCCCGAGACGTGGGCCATGCCGCTGGTCATGATGGTCATCAACTCGCTGCGCGTGGCTCCGGCCAGAAAGGGGCGAATCGTCAGCGGAGCCTCGGTCTGGCCCATGAAAATCGAAGCCGCCACGTTCATGCTCTCGGCGCCCGAGATGCGCATGGTCTTCAACATCACCCAGGCCATGGCGCGGACGATAATCTGCATCACGCCGATGTGATAAAGCATGGCGAAGAAGGCGGAGATAAAGATGATGGTGGGCAGCACCTGAAAGGCGAAGATGGAACCGAAGGAGCCGGTGGGAAGGCCAAGAACCGGGCCGAAAAGAACCTGGGTGCCGGCGTAGGTGGAGGCCAGCATCGATTTGACCACGCCGCCAGCCCAGGCCATCGCTTCCTCGCCCAGCGAAAAGCGCAACACCAGAAAGGCGAAGACAAGCTGCAGGCCCAACCCCCAGCCGACCGTGCGCCAGCGGATGTGTTTGCGGTCGGTTGAACCCAGGTAAGCCGCCAATAAAACGGCCAGAATTCCAAGCACTCCGGTGAATCGAACCAAAACGAACTCCTTGAACAGCTCTCAGCCTTCAGCTTTCAGCCTGTTTGCCCCGCGCCTGGCCCTGGGGCCGACGGTAGACACGCGGGAGCCGTACGGGCGGATGAATCGAGAGCAACCGATGGCTGCAATCCTGTTTTCCTAACTTATCGTAGCGCGCAAGTGGGCCTCGGCCTCCTCGCGGGTGAAGATGCGGCTCACCAGCGGCACCGGCTGCGGTGGGGCGGACGAAAAAGTGATGGCCTGCCGGAGAATTGCCTCGGACTCGTCGAGCAGCGCTGCGTGGGTGGCGTAGAGAGTGGCCAGCGGCTGGCCCTTCCGGACGCGCGCGCCGCGCCGGGCGTGAAATTCGATTCCTGCGTGGGGATCGACCGGCTCCCCCGCCTTCTCGCGTCCCGCGCCGGTCCTTTGCACGGCCCATCCCAGGGCGGTGGTGTCCATGGCGGAGATGGAGCCGCTCTCCCAGGCCTCGACCACCCGCGTTGCACCCGGACGGTGGAAGCCGGCGAGGTCATCGAAGACCTGCGGGTCGCCGCCCTGCGCCTCGACCATGGAGAGGAAGACGCGCAAGGCCGAGCCGTCGTCCAGAGCCGATTCAGCGCGCGTGTAACCCTGTTCCGGCGTGGCTGCCTGCCCGCCCAGGTGGACCATCCAGCCAGCCAGGGCCAGCGAAAGCTCGCGCAGATCGGCGTTGTCTTCAGGCCGCTGGCCTCTGAGCAGCTCGACCGCTTCCATCAACTCAATCCAGTTGCCGGCCGCGCGCCCCAGAGGCTGGCCCATATCGGTCAGCAGGGCCACGGTGCGCGTTCCGGCGGCTTCGGCCGTGACCACCATCAAGGCGGCTAGGTACTCGGCCTCTTCGCGCTTTCTAAGAAACGCGCCCGAGCCGGTCTTCACGTCAAGCACCAGCGCGTCCAGGCCCGCGGCCAACTTTTTGCTCAGAATCGAAGCGCAGATCAGCCCTGAGCTTTCCACGGTTCCGGTGCGGTCGCGCAGGGCATAGAGAACGCGGTCGGCCGGTACCAGCGACGGGGTCTGGCTGACGATGGAGACGCCGCACTTTTGCAAAACTGTCTCGAATTCGGACAGTGTGAGCGCGGTGCGGAAGCCGGGAATGGCCTCCAACTTATCCAGAGTCCCGCCGGTGTGGCTCAGCGCGCGGCCGCTGATCATGGGCACGGCGACGCCGCAGGCTGCGGCGATGGGCGCGACCAGAAAGCTGGTCTTGTCGCCCACGCCGCCGGTGGAGTGCTTGTCGACGGCCGTCTTCCCGAGCCGGGCGGGGGAGAATTTTTCTCCCGAGTCGCGCATGGCCAGGGTCAGCGCGCGAGTTTCGTCCAGCGAGAGGCCGCGCAGAAAGGCGGCCATCAGCCAGGCCGAGAGCTGCTCGGGCGGAATCGAAGAATTGGCTGCTCCGGCGACGAGAAATCCGATCTCGCGCGAGTCCAGAGAGCCACCATCCCGCTTCTTGCGGATCAGGTCGATAATGTGCAACGGCGGGAGAGCCCGGGCGGGATCAAAAGACGACATAATGTGCTGGACCTCGATTTTGTAGACAGTTGAGATTATCGCAGGCGGCCTGGGGCAAGGGCTTGTTGCATTCCGAGGTCCGTTTGGATATGATGCATAGAAGTGCCCGAGAGAAATCTTGGGCCGTCACAAGCACCACGGTTTCTGGGCCTGATCGAGTGGACTGCTGGCATGGCGCAATCAACGCTGCCCGTGCGGCCAGCCTCACCCAGGCACTCCGCAAAGCGGGGCTGGCAGAGGCGGTGGGAGACGAGGGAAGAATGGCAAAAGTCAGCAAGAATATTGATGAAGGCGCGCGCGGCTGTGTCCAAGCCCGCCTATGCTCTGCCTGAGGCAGTGGACTTGCTCAAGCAGGTCAAGTACGCCAAGTTCGACGAGACCGTCGATTTGACCATGCGGCTCGGTGTGGACACGCGTCATGCCGACCAGATGGTCCGCGGCACCGTGGTGTTGCCGCACGGGCTGGGCAAGACCAAGATTGTCGCCGTGATCGCCTCAGGCGACCGCCAGAAGGAAGCTACCGAGGCCGGCGCGGACTTTGTGGGCGGCGAGGAGATGGTGGAGAAGATCCAGAAGGAAAGCTGGACCGCCTTCGATGCGCTGATCGCCACGCCGGACATGATGAAGGTGGTGGGCCGGCTGGGCAAGGTGCTCGGCCCCAAGGGCTTGATGCCGAATCCCAAGACCGGAACGGTGACCATGGACGTGGCTGCGGCGGTCAAAGAGATCAAGGCCGGCAAGGTGGAGTTCCGCGCCGACAAGACCAGCCTGGTGCACGTGCCGGTGGGCAAGCTGAGCTTTGACCCGCAGAAGCTGGTGGACAACGCGACGACGGTGATCGGCGCGATTGTGCGCAGCAAGCCTTCAGCAGCCAAGGGCAAGTACATCAAGAGCGTGACGCTGAGCTCGACGATGGGCCCCGGAGTGCCGCTGGATTCGGCGGTTGCGGACGCGGCCGGCAAGCACTAAGCCAGAGATCAGAGATCAGGGGTCAGAGATCAGTTGATTCGGTGATCCGATCGGCGATTTTGCCTGACCCGCAGACGTTGGCAAAAGGATTTGCGACAGAGCGCCCACAAGAGGGCGAGAAGAGAGATTGGGAGCAGCGGACAAGATCGAAAGCATACGTGCTGATCTCTGATCTCTGACCCTTGATCTCTGTACCGGAGCGACGAAATGGCGATTTCAAAAGCAAAAAAGACGGAGAAGGTCCAGTTGCTGGCTAAGGAACTGGAGACCTCGACGACGGCGATTATCGGCACCTTTGCCAAGCTGACCGTGGCCAAGGACTTTCAGCTGCGCAAGGTAATTCGCGAGGCGGGCGGCAAGTATCGCGTGGTGAAGAACAAGCTGGCGGCTGTATCCGGCCAGGGCACGCAGGTCGAAGCCGCGCTGAAGGGCCTCAAGGGCGTCAACTCGGTGGCGTTTACGGCGGGCGACCCGGTGGCGTTGGCCAAGGTCTTTGCCAAGTGGGCCGGCGACAACGCGGAGTTTCAGTTCAAACTGGGCATCGTAGACGGCAAGCTGCTCTCGGTGGAGGAGATCAAGGCTCTGGCGACCATGCCGGGCAAGGAAGAGCTGTTCTCGAAGCTTTTGTTCCTCATCAATGCGCCGGCGCAGCGGTTGGCAACCGTGCTCAATGCCACGGGCCGCGACTTTGCCGTTGTTTTGGGCCAGGGCGTAGAGAAGGAAAAGTTTGCCGGGGAAACAGCCTCGGCCTGAAGGCCGCAAGCTTCTAGTTCTTTTGCGGGAGGCCTGACGGTTGGTCCTCTCGGAGAAGAGCGAGAAGCTAGCAGCTAAAAGCTGCTTTTAAGAGATTTGACCGGAAACCCAGGCGGGAAGTGCGCGGGTCTGGCGCATCGGAAACTTGCCGTTCGGATTTGTGGTTGCAGGAAAAACAATTCAAAACGTTTGTGATTGGAGAAGAAAATGGCGGATCTAGCGCAGTTGGAAGAGCAGATTGTGGCCCTGAGCCTGCTGGAAGCGGCGGCTCTGGTAAAGAAGTTGGAAGAGCGGCTGGGAGTATCGGCGGCGGCAGCAGCTCCGGTGGCGGCGGCGGCAGCTGGCGCGGCGGCTCCGGTGGTCGAGGAGAAGACCGAGTTTCAGGTGATTCTGAAGGACTTCGGCGCCAACAAGATCAGCACCATCAAGGCGGTGCGCGAAGTGACCTCTCTGGGCCTGAAAGAAGCCAAGGATTTGGTGGATGGCGCGCCCAAGGCGATCAAGGAAAACGCGACCAAGGACGAAGCTGAGGCGATCAAGAAGAAGTTCGAAGGTATCGCAACCGTCGAAATCAAGTAGATTTCGCTTATGCGAATCCGGGCCGTGAGCCCGGGTAACTTGCAAGGCTGGCCAAGACGCGCTACGATAGTTGTTGCGCGTCTTTCTGGCTCATTCCGTTTTTCGCGAGATGAGGCAGAATGCGATGGACGCGCCTTGAGAGTTGCGGGTTAGCACGTAAGCGTTTTCTGGTAAGGCGCGCGGCAGGGCGGCTGGAAGAGAACGCAGTGCTTTTTGTTAAGTGCTTTGAGGTCAACAGTTTACTTGGCGACATGCGGGGTTACCGTTGACGGTTAGCGAGTGGCTGGCGAGCGAGCGGCAGAAGCGAGCTTTGGGATCTGCGAGAGCAGTGCAAGAGAATTCGGATGGGAGCACAGGCTATAGGCCGCGCTCGTAAGGGATCGTGTCCTTGCGGGCTATTTGTGTCTCTTGGCTGAGCTGGAGCGTATTTTTTTGGTCCTTTTTGTTGCGAGCATACAAAAGCCTTCCGCGGATTTAGCCGTCGTTTTTTCTTCCTCGATTGTGCGCAGTCTAGCGCACTGGACGGGTGTGCGGCAATGCCCAGGACGCGTTTTTTGACCGAACTCTCACGGAACATGTTTTAGCCGCGGGAATTCCCGCTGTGTTTGCGGTCCGGCTGCGAGGATTGGCGCAGGGGCTGCGGAAGTTGCAGGGGGAGGGCTGGAGAGTGCAGTGCGCCAGCCCGGTTTTCGACTTCTTACCGTAATGAGCCAGCGCCGGAGAGACTCGGGTGCTGGCCCGGCGCCGAAACAGGCCCCGGAGCGACGAGCCTCAGGAGTGAACATGCCCAACGAGAAGCGCGCGATTCGCAGCAGGCTCGATTTTTCCAAGATTCCCACCGCAACCCAGATTCCCAACCTGATTGAAGTGCAGCGGCGCTCGTATGAGCGCTTTCTGCAGATGGACAAGCTGCCCAACGAGCGGGACGACAACGGCTTGCAGTCGGTGTTTGTCTCGGTATTTCCGATCGCCGACTTTCGCGGCATCTCGCAGTTGGATTTTGTGGATTTCTCGATCGGCAACTGGGAGTGCAAGTGCGGCCACCTGAAGGGGCTGCATCACCTGCGCACGGCCTGCGTGCATTGCGGGTCGATGGTGATTACCGATCCTTTCCATCCCGGCGATGTTCTTTGCCAGAAGTGCGGCACGTACAACAAGAACACGCCTGACTTCTGCAACAAGTGCGGCGATCCGGTGAGCCTGCAGTTGAAGTACGACCAGCAGGAGTGCGAGGAGCGGGGCATGACCTTCTCCGCACCCCTGAAGGTCACTGTGCGGCTGACGATTTACGACAAGGACCCCGAGACCGGCAACAAGTCGATTCGCGACATCAAGGAGCAGGAAGTCTTCTTCGGCGACATTCCGCTGATGACGCCCAACGGCACCTTCATCGTGAACGGGACGGAACGCGTCATCGTGTCGCAGTTGCACCGTTCGCCGGGCGTCTTTTTCGAGACGGCCAACAATCGCACCTACTTCCTGGGCAAGATCATTCCCTATCGCGGCTCGTGGGTGGAGTTCGAGTACGACCAGAAGAACACGCTCTATGTGCGCATCGACCGCAAGCGCAAGTTTCTGGGCACCATCTTCCTGCGCGCGCTGGGGCTGCGCTCGGACGAAGAGATTCTGAAGACCTTCTACACCGTGGACCGGCTGCACATTGCCGACGGCAAGCTGCATTGGGCGGTTCCGCAGGATGCGCAGCGCGGCCACGCACCTGGTGGGCGCCAAGCCGGCGCACGCCGTGCTGCACAACGGCGAGGAGATTGCGCACTCCGGCCGCAAGATCACGCCGCACACGCTGAAGGCGATGCGCGCGGCGGCGCATCGACAGGGTCGAGGTTGAAGCGGCCGAGTTGGATGGCGCGCTGACCGCGGCCGACGTGGTGGATCTGAATACCGGCGAAGTGGTGGTGGAGGCCAACGTCGAGCTGACCGCCGACCGGCTGCACAAGGTGCTGTCGAGCGGCGCGGCCAGCTTCGAGGTCTTCTTCCCGGAGCGCGACGACGTGGGCAACATCATCACCAACACGCTGAAGCGCGACTCGATCCGCAAGCCCGAAGAGGCGCTGATCGAGATCTACCGCAAGCTGCGGCCGGGCGATCCGCCGACGCTGGACACGGCGACGGCGCTGTTCGAAGGCATGTTCTTCGACGCGCGCAAGTACGATTTCTCGCGCGTGGGCCGGCTGAAGTTCAACATCAAGCTCTACGAGAACCAGGACGCCACGCAGCTGGATCATCGCACGCTGACGCCGGAAGATTTTTACGCGACCATCCGCTACCTGCTGAAGCTGCGCAAGAACATCGGCATGGTGGACGACATCGATCACCTGGGCAACCGCCGCGTGAGCGCGGTGGGCGAGCTGATGGAGAACCAGTTCCGCATCGGCCTGGTGCGCATGGAGCGCGCCATCAAGGAAAAGATGAGCGTCTATCAGGAGCTTTCGACGGCCATGCCGCACGACCTGATCAACGCCAAGCCGGTGATGGCGGCGATCCGCGAGTTCTTCGGATCATCGCAGCTTTCGCAGTTCATGGATCAGACCAATCCGCTTTCGGAGATTACGCACAAGCGCCGCCTCTCGGCACTTGGACCGGGCGGTTTGTCGCGCGAGCGCGCCGGCTTCGAAGTGCGCGACGTGCACCCGACGCACTACGGCCGCATCTGCCCGATTGAGACGCCGGAAGGCCCGAACATCGGCCTGATCAGCTCGCTGAGCTGCTTTGCGCGCATCAACGAATACGGCTTCATCGAGTCGCCTTACCGCAAGGTGAAGGACTCGCGGATTCTGGACTATGTGGAGATTGCCAACGCCGGCGAGAGCGGCCTGCGCGTGGGCGACCACATCGAAAAGGAAGAGGCGGCGCGGCTGAATGCCGGCGCTGAAGAAGGCGGGCAAGCGGCACCATCGATCACCATCCCGTTCAGCTTCTATCTTTCGGCATGGGAAGAGGACAAGCACACCATCGCCCAGGCCAACATCGAGTTCAACGAGCAGGGCGAGATCACCGAGGATCTGGTGAATGCGCGCCGCCAGGGCAACTTTGTGCTGGTGAACCGCGCCGACGTGGACTACATCGACGTCAGCCCCAAGCAGCTTGTCTCGGTGGCCGCATCCCTGGTGCCGTTTCTGGAGCACGACGATGCCAACCGCGCGCTGATGGGCGCGAACATGCAGAGGCAGTCGGTTCCTTTGCTGGTGGCCGAGGCTCCGCTGGTGGGCACGGGCATGGAGGGAGTGACGGCGC
>CAWBHO010000140.1:0-7750 GCA_963788415.1 uncultured Acidobacteriaceae bacterium
CGGGCTGGCGGTCAGCACCATCCAGGTTTCGGCTACCCAGGAACGGAGCCGCGTTCCGCGTCTCCAGGATTTGCAGATCCAAGAGATGGAAATCGATATGGAAATTCCGGATACTTGAGTCCCGGTTACACGTATCCAGGACACGCATATCCAGGACACGCTGATCCAGGACACGCTGATCCGAGGCAGGGATCTCCAAGGTACGTCAATCCTGGATACGCAGATCCAAGGTACGGCGCGCCTGCCAGGATGCCGCCGGGGCAATTGGGTGTGTGGCTCAGCCAGCATCGCAATCTGCCCGTTCAGCAGCAGGAGCAGGTACTGCGCGCCGACCCCAGCTTCGACCGGCTGCCGCCCTCCGAACAGCAGCGGGTGATGCGGCAGTTGCGCCAGGTGGATGAGTTGACACCGGAGCAGCAAGAGCGCCGCCTGGCGCGGCTGCAGATGCTGGAGCGACTGTCGCCCCAGCAGCGAATGCAGGTGGATCTCTCGGCGCAGCGCTGGAGAACCCTGCCGGCCGACCGCCAGGCGCTGATGAAAAGCGCCTTTCGGGATCTGCGCTCAGTGCCGCCTGACCAGCGCCAGACCGTGCTCGACTCCGGCAGTTATCAGAGCGCCTTCACGCCCGAGGAGCGCGGCATTCTCTCCAACCTTCTGAGCGTGGAGCCGTATCGGCCCGAACGGTAGCCGCTTTGTTGCCTGACGCCCCACCGTCGTCGCCCTTTGTTCATGCGCCAGTGCGGGCGACTACAGACCCCATGCGCGCAAGCGCGGCTGCCCCACCGCAGGTGGTTCAGTCGGAGACCATCAGCTCCCCGGGCAGGATGGGCCGTGTGCGCGGCAGCAGTCCGCGCGAGGCGATCCAGCCCATCAGCGCCAGCGCGCCCACAAAGGCTCCCAGCTTCACCCAGCTTGTCGCGGCGGTCTGCGGCAGCAGCTTCCACAGCACCAGCAGCAGCGTCTGCGCCGCCGTCACCGCCCACACCGAGCCGTAGAAATAGCGCCGGTGCGTGCCTTCGCTCTTGGTCGATGGCTCGACGCGCGGCAGACTGCCCATCACGCCCAGCAGCAGGATGGCCGCGCACAGCGGCAGCGTAGGCGTAGAGGTAAATCTGCTTCATGCGCCAGACGCCGGTGACCGCGGCGATCATCAGGCCGGCCAGATTCAGCAGCGCATAGTTCAGCGACGCGCGTTCCAGGCGAAGGTGTAGCAGACGCGCCGGTAGAGCGGGATTGGGCTTGTCCTCGTCGAAGCGCAGAATGTAGGGCCCCGGCTCCCCGCCCGGCAGCTGTCCGCGCAGCAGCGGCCATGCCCGTGCCCGCCAGCACCAGCCCCAGCCACAGCGAGTTGCCCCAGCTGAACCCATGCGCAAAGAGCGAAAACGTCAGCGGACCGGGCGCCAGAAAGAAGACCCAAATCCAGATCGGCCAATGACAAGCGCGATAGAGGCGCGTATTGCGCGTGCGCATCTTGCGCTCCTCGGCATACTCCACTTTTCCTCTGTATTCCATGACAACAAGCCTCGCAGAGGCGCCGCGGGCGCGTCAATGCGCCTGGGCACAATTCGCCCGCCATGGAACGGATGCCTTCCGAGCAGGCGCGGGGCCGTCAAAATAGGGCGCGGTTTCGCGAGCAGAAAGCGGGCCAGTCCACCCAGGCGATACAATGGTAAACAGGGCCAAGGCCAATCTTTCTTGCGCGCTGAGCGCAACCCAGGCAAGGAGCTTCAAACCTTATGGCGATTTCCGCCACTCAACTGCGTCCCGGCATGATCATCAAGCACAACGATCAACTGCACCTGGTCTTCAAGGTGGAGCACCGCACGCCGGGCAATCTGCGCGCCTTCATCCAGGCCAAGCTGCGCAACCTCAAGTCCGGCGCCATGTTCGAGCACCGCTTCCGCTCCGCCGACTGCCATTGAAAAAGTGTCCGTGGACGAGGTCGCAATGGAGTTTCTCTACGCCGACGGCGACGACTACTACTTCATGAACCCGGTGGACTACGAGCAGACCGTGCTCAAGGGCTCCACGCTGGGCGACGCGGTGGAGTACCTGACGCCGAATCTGCAGATCAAGGTGAGCTATCACGACGGTCAGCGCCGTGGGCATTGATCTGCCTCCGTCGGTCGAGCTGACCGTGGTCGAGACCGAGCCGGGATTGAAGTCGGCCACCGCCTCGAGCGTCACCAAGCCCGCCAAGACCGAAACCGGCCTGGTGGTGCAGGTTCCCGCCTTCATCAACGAAGGCGAAAAGATCCGCGTGGACACCAGCGAAGGCGCTTACCTGAGCAGGGCGTAAGACCTCGGCTGGCACCCGCAAGCCGAATTCGCTCCGAAATCCGCTTTCTAAAAGAAAAACCACCGCTGGTTGGCGGTGGTTTTTTCGTTTGGACAGAAATGAATTGCCTGAAAACGGAGGTCAGGAGCCAGCTTCCGGCAAGGTCACCAGACGGGCTTCGAGCAGCGCCTCAACGGCCGAGAGCGCCTCGATCACTTTGGCGTCGACCGGCGCGTCCACCTGCACGACGGCCAGCGCCTTCACGGGTTTTGCGCCGCTGCGCTCGCGGCCCAGGGTGAAGTTGGCGATATTGACGCCCTGCTCGCCCAGGATCGAACCGATGCGGCCGATCACGCCCGGCACATCGAGATTGCGGCAGACCAGCAGGTTGCCCTCGAGCGGAGTCTCGATGTCGATGCCGTCAAAGGCCAGCAGGCGCGGCTGCCGGTCGCGGATGACCGTGGCGCTGGCCTGGCTTTCACCCGCGGCCGAGTGCAGTTGAATGGTCAGCACCGTGGCTCCGCCGCCGCGATGCGACTCCTGCTTTTCCTCGTGGATACGGATGCCACGCTCCTGGGCCACCGAAGCCGCGTTGATGCGATTCACGTGTTCGGAGCCGGCCAGCAGCCCGGCGATGGCGGCGTTGCGCACCAGCTCGGTTTTGGCCTCGGCCAGCGCGCCGCCGTAGACCAGATGAATCGCCTCAATGCCGGAATTGCCGCCGCTGCCGGAGTTGCCGCCGCCGTTGCGCGCCTGGGCCAGAAAAGCGCCCAGCCGACCGGCCAGATCGATGTAAGGCAGGAGCACAAGGTACTCCTCGTGGCTCAGCGAGTGCAGGTTCACGGCATTCTGCACCACGCCCAGCTTGAGATAGTCGCACACCTGGCGGGCAATCTGGATGCCCACAGCCTCCTGCGCCTCGCCCGTCGAGCCGGCGATGTGGGGCGTCAGGATCACGTTGTCCATGCCGAAGAAAGGCGAGTTCTTGGGCGGCTCGACGGCCAGCACATCGAGCGCCGCGCCGGCCACCTGGCCGCTCTTGAGAGCCTCGACCAGCGCGGCTTCCTCCACCAGCTCACCGCGCGCGCAGTTGATGATGCGTACGCCTTTTTTCATGCTGGCGAGCGTCTTTGCGTTGATCACGCCGGCGGTCTGCGGCGTCAGCCCGACGTGCAGCGTCAGGTAATCCGCGCCCGACAGCAGCTCGTCGAGCGAGACCAGCCGGATGCCGTTTTCGCGCGCCACGGCGGCCGAGACAAATGGATCGCTGCCGATGATCTCCATGCCAAAGCCTCGTGCGCGTTTCGCGACCTCGAGGCCAACCCGGCCCAGTCCCAGAATGCCCAGCGTCTTCGCGCGCAGCTCCGTGCCTTGCAGGTTTTTCTTCTCCCACTTGCCGGCGTGCATGGAGGCATTGGCCGCGGGCAGCTTGCGCGCCAGCGCGATCATCAGCCCGATGGTCAGCTCGGCCACGGCCACGGCATTGGCGCCCGGCGTGTTCATCACCACAATGCCCCGCCGCGTAGCCGAGGCCGCGTCGATGTTGTCCACGCCCACCCCGGCCCGGCCGATGACGCGCAGTTTGGGCGCCTGCGCCATCAGAGCGTCGTCCACCTGCACCGCCGAACGCACCACCAGGCCGTCGGCATCGGCCAGCGCTGAGGGCAGGCCGTCCGGCAACTGGTCGTGCGTCAGAACCTGCCACCCCGGCTCGGCCGCGAACACGGCCAACGTCGCCGGAGATACCTTCTCCGCCAGAACGATCTTCATCGCGTCTCCCTTGCCCTTGCTCCCGGCTTCATACTCGTCAAAACGGATGCCTTGCTGCTGGCACAGAATCTCGAACATCCGCACCACGGCGGCGTGCGGCTTGCCGTCGTCCCGTTCGTACTTGGCCAGCGAGTTGGGGTGAACCCCCAGCCGGTCGGCCATCTCGTATTGAAATAGATCGAGCTGCCGGCGCGCAATCAGCAGCTTCTCTCCAAAACTCAGTTCGGACATAAAAAAACAGCCTCTAGCTACTAGCTTCTAGCTTCTAGCTAAAAGCCCGGTGTTCCAGGAAGCTTCAACATCTGAGCGCTCCAGGTTCCGATTTTGGAACCTGGGAGAACCCACATCTTCACCAATGAACGAACAAGCTGGCAACTAGGCTACTGACCGCGTGAATTTGCGCCCTTCCCCCTTGCGGCAAGAACAAGTACGCTGCAAGGACGGGGCACCTGCATGGGTACAACATCAAGCGGTCAAAGACCTAGGAGCTAGAAGCTAGCAGCTAGAAGCTGCCTTTGCATAGACTTGCTGCGCCGCGGCCACGGCCTGCCCGTAGACGACCGGCAGCCCGAGCGTGTCCTTGGCGATGTGCTCCATGGCGCCCAGGAAGGCGATCGTGTCCAGCGCGTCGAAGAAGCCCAAGTGTGCGACGCGGAAGATTTTGCCCTGCATGGAGCCCTGTCCGTTGGCCGTCACCAGGCTGAACCGGGCCTTGAGCGCCTTGACCACCGCGCCCGAATCCATGCCCTCCGGCACGGCCACGGCGGTCGCCGCCCCTGAAGGAGAAACTGGCGCAAAGAGCGTGAAGCCGAGGGTCACGAGCCCCGCCCGCGTGGCTTTTGCGTTCACCTGCGCGTTGTCAATGAGCGCGATGCGGCCCTTTTCGAGATCGCCGCCCGCCTGAGCGGCAATGTAATCCAGCGCCGCGCTCAGCGCCGCAACCAGCGCCACGGCTGGCGTGTAGGCCGTCTCGCCCTTCGCCTGATTCTTGCGCTCCTTGCGCAGGTCGAAGTAGTAGCGCGGATTCTTGGCCGTCTCCATCGCCTTCCATGCCTTCTCGCTGACGCTCAGATAGGCCAGGCCGGGAGGAATCATGACCGCCTTCTGCGAGCCGCCGATGACGATGTCCACGCCCCAGCCGTCCACGTCGATGGTCTGCGTGCCGAGGCCGGTAATGCCGTCCACGATGAGCAGCGTCGCGGTTCCCTTGACCAGCCCGGCCACGCCTTCCACGTCGTGCGTGACCGCCGTCGAGGTCTCCGAGGCCTGCATATAAACGGCCTTGTGCTCGGGCTTCAGCGCGGCTTTGATCTCGGCCAGGTCGAAGGTCTGCCCGTAAGGCTTCTCCACCACATCCACCTGGCAGCCGAAGGCCTTGGCCAGGTCGACCCAGCGCTCGCCGAACTTGCCCGCCGTGAGCACCAGCACGCGGTCGCCGGGAGAGGTGAGGTTAGAGACCGAAGCCTCCATCGCGCCGGTGCCCGACGAGGAGAGCAGAAGAACGTCGTTCTGGGTGCCCACAAAGACCTTCAACTGGGCAAGCACCTTCAGGAAAAGGGCGCGAAACTCGGGCGTGCGGTGGTGCATGTCGGCTGCCGCCATGGCAAATTGAGCCGCCGGCAACAGCGGCGTCGGTCCGGGTGTAAACAAGCGCGTCTTTTGAATCATCGTCTCTCCTCGTTTCGGCTTGGGTTTCAGGTTTTGGCTGGGCTTTCGTTTCGGCTTGGGCTTTCGGGAGGGGTTCAACCTGGAAGCCGTCCGTTCAGGCTTGACCACCCCTTCGCCATTCGGCAATCACAGAATACACAATCTTGTGGATTTTGTGAGGAATTCTTTGGTGATTGCAGCCTGTTTTTCGATTTTGGTCAGACTGTGCGCGGGCGGGAGGAGGCTTGAGTCCGGCTGGCTGCAAAGAGGGCGTTTCTTCGGCAAAGAATCGATTGCGCTTGCGCGAAGGGGTATTGGGGCAGGGGGTACCCAAAGAGGGTGGAGGCTTGGGACAACTGCCCGACCGCGCACCCGCCTCGGGCCGGTCTGAGGCGCGACTGACGGATCTGCGGGCAACCGAAGGGCAGGAGGCGGGAGATCGTCCCGCCGACCGTCAGAGCAGACTTCCAATCGACAACTCAAGCGAATCGGTCAACGGCCGCCGTGCCCGCCTCCGCCGCCGCCACCGAAGCTTCCACCGTGCCCGCCGCCAGAGCCGCCACCGTTTCCACCGCTGAAGCCACCCTCGGCGTGGCCACCGGAGCCGACACCGTAGCCGTGGGCCGCGTATCCGCCGCCATTTCCATAGTGCCCATGACCATAATGCCCGTGTCCATAGTGTCCGCCTCCGTAATAACCTCCGCCTCCTCCCCACCAGGGGAAGAAGCCAAAGTCGAAGTACGGACTCCAGTAGGGATCCCAGCCGATATAGGCGTAATCCCACATGTAGGGGTCCCAATACCAGCCGGGGTAGAAGCTCGCCGAGTTGGCATAGTAGCCGGACATCTGATTGTTGGCTTCGAGCAGGTATTGCGAACGCAATTCGCCCCAGTGATAGAAATCGTCCATGGCCGCTTTGGCGTCGAATTTGACCGGCTTGGCCTGAGCGCCCCCGGGAAGCGCAAACTCGTGATGGCCCTTCACCACCGTATACTTTCCGCTGCTCAGCTCGACGGAGGCCTCGCCCTTGAAGACCCTGGCCATGGCGTCTCCGGCGATGAACTCGTAGTAGCCGGGCTTGAGCAGTTGGGTGGGCACCCCGCCCACGATCACCCGGATATTGTTATGAGGGTAGATTTCATCCACTTCGACTCCGACCCGGCCCTGCTCCAGTTCCACCTGCGTCAGGGTCAGATTGGGAGTGATCATCTTCACCGCGCTGTGGTCGTCCAGACGCAGAAAAACCCCGGGCGTAAGCAGGATTTCCGCCCGCCCCTCGGTTGTTTTGAGAACCTGTCCCGTATTGAGAGCGGCGCTTCCGATGTCGCTCGTGTGCAGTGGCGCGCCGTCGATGGAAGCCGCGCCCTCGATATAGTTCACCGTGCCTGGACGAGCTGGAACTGCACCAAATGCGGATGCGCATAGAACTCCCATGCAGAGCAGCCCGATCGCATTGAACCAGGTCTTCATCGCTTCATACCTCGCTTCCTACTATTATGGACGCGGCAGAGGAAAAAAGTTGCGATGCGGCGTCGCTTCCCGGCAATTTTGCGCTGAGCCGTATCAAAGCCGAAAATCTGTTCCGCACCGGAACTTCCGCAGCCCCTCCGCCCGGGGCTTCCGGGGTGCGTCTTGCTGTGCGCAAGGCGCTCAAGGCCGCATACGATTCCGGCCTGGCTCCAACTTCCGCCCGCGCAGAACAGAAGACCCGGCTTGTGCAAGGGCAGGCCGTGAAGTGCTTTTGGGGCTGAAATCCAGCCACCGGCATGCCTCGGCAGGGTGGTGGAGGCAAGAGTGCAACCTCGAGCGGCACGAAGAACCTGACCGCTATCAGCCCGCCAGCGCTTTCTTGACCAGTTCGCTGACGGTGCGACCCTCGGCGCGAAGTCCCTGGGCAGCCAGCTTGGCTTGAACGGTCTTCATCACCTGACCCATCTCTTTCACGGTAGGCTTGGCGCCGGTTGTCGAGGTTAGTTCGGCAACGACTTCGCCGATGAGTCCGCTCAGCGCTGAAGCGTCCATCGCCTTTGGGAGGAACTCCTCAATCGCATTGAT
>CAWBHO010000141.1:0-5514 GCA_963788415.1 uncultured Acidobacteriaceae bacterium
GAACGAAACCAGTGCCTGCTATTTCAGCCACCGGCAATTCTGCCCGTGACCGTGGAAGACAATCACCGGTTGTCCGCCGGCTGTCCGCATCACCTCGAATTCGCGCCATCCTACGTCCTCACCCATCCGGCGCCCATGGCCTTCATGGCCGCTTCCTTGGCCGCAAGGTCGCCCCCAAAGCCTCCATGCGTTTCGGCTTTGGATTCGCAATAGGCGCGCTCGGCCTCCGTGTAGATGCGCGCCAGCAAGCGCTCACCGTGCCGTCCCAATGGCGGCTTCGATCTGCTTCACCTCGCACAGATCTACGCCTATGTCGACGAATCATGCCCTCCAGCCTACACGAACACAGGTACTCCGTGTCTACCTTTGGATTCCCACGGGCAAGGAAAAATCCGCCCACAGAGAACAGGTTCCGGTCGGCGGGACGCCCTATGCGCCTCATCTGTTCGCCCAGCAACTCGCCTACCCAACCTCCACCAGCCCATAGCGCCGGTTCCAGTGCGTCCTCAAGATACTGCATCGGCCAGCTCGCTTCTCCTCCGGAGTCGCCCCTTGCGCCGCTCCCATCCACCAGGGCGCGCGCCTCGCGTTTGGCCATCTTCCAGCAGTTTGTGTTCTGCTTATCAGGTTCGCCACCCGCAGGCTTGGCATGCCCGCTTGCCTGGTGCCGAAGCAACTGGACTGGGTCGCGCAGTTCCAGGTCCTTCTCCGCAATCTCGAAGCCGTCGCAAGTGCCGGCCCATGGTATCCAACCGCTGCCGTGCCTCTTCACTGATCTTGCCGTTGGTCATCAGCACAAGGCAATACGACTTTGCACTGCCCCGGCCGATGCGTCCGCGCAACTGCTGCATCTGCGAATGCCGGCGGAACAAACCGGGGTCCAAAACGCTCAGCCGCTAGGCCGCATTCGATTCGTAGACAGGAACCTCAGCTTCAATGGTTTTGGCCAGGGCGAGTTTGGCTTTGGTCAGGTCGTGCATCTGTTGCAGGTTGAGCCAGAACTCCGGGCTGTTACCGAAGAAACGGGCCAGGCGCAGAGCCGTGTCGGGAGTGATGGCGCGCTTGCCGCGGACAATTTCACCGATCCGCGTGGACGGCACACGAATCTGCATTGCGAGCCGGTTCTGACTCAAGCCGAGCGGTTTGAGAAATTCCTCCGCCAGCATCTCTCCGGGCGAGGTCGTCACGTACTGGTAGCTCCATCCCTCGGCGGGGCGGACCAGATCACTGAGGACACCTTATTTCCCGCCTTTTCTTTCGCGGTGGTAATCGACGATTTCAACGTCATAGGCTCCATCCTCCTTCCATACAAAGCAGATGCGAAATTGATCGTTGATGCGGAGGCTGTATTGACCTCGCCGTTTTCCCTTCAGCGGTTCCAACATATTTCCCGGAGGCTCGCGAAGGTCGTCCAGGCGGGCGGCCGCATCCATGCGGTTGAGTTTCCGCCGGGCTACGCTTTCAATCCCGCGCCATCGCCGGTTGCTCCCGGCCTGAGCCAGTTCCGCCGTGTCGCGGTCCTTGAAACTCCGAATCATCACAACGAGAATATGCTGTGCCGCGTTCAACGTCAAGCGGCCAGACTTGGTCTTGCCGATGACCGCCCCCAGGCGTCCGATTTCATGTCTCTGCGAAAAATCAGAGTTGCAATTTTCCCCGATTGCGCAGAGAAAAGCCCTGAAATCTCCGCACAATCGGCGGAGATTCCAGGGCTTTTCTCGTCAGCTTTTCCGATTCAGCTCAGAATCGGGGCAGGAAATACGCCTGCACGGCCTGGATCATGGCGGCGTGATTCAGGTAGGGGATTCGGCCTTCGTAGCGGGCGGCCCACAGAACCTGGTTCACCACATCGCGGGGGTAGCACTGGCGCAATTCCTGCTTCAGCGTGCCGCGGATGAAAGCGATTAAATCCATGGGAATGTCGGCGTCGAACTCGACCTGATGCTCGTCGGCAACGCGGCGGAAAATCTCGCAGAACTGCCCGTCTGAAACCGGGCCGATCTTGATCTTGGTTTGAATTCTGCGCAGGAAGCAGGCGTCCACCAGTTCGGCCGGGTCCATGTTGGATGCGAAGACCACCAGCATTTCAAACGGGACTTCGAGCTTTTTGCCTCCCGCCAGGGTCATGAAATCGATTCTGCGGTCCAGGGGAACCACCCAGCGGTTCAGCAGCTCTTCGGGGCGAATCCTCTGCCTTCCGAAATCGTCGATGATCAGCACCCCGTTATTGGCCTTCATCTGCGCCGGGGCGACGTAGAACTTGGTGACCGGATTGAACTGCAGGTCCAGCATCTCGGCCGTCAGCTCGCCGCCTACCAGAATCGCGGGGCGCTGGCAGATGACCCAGCGCTCGTCCCGGTTCCCGGGCTCGGACTTTTCCATGCGGCGGTGAACAGCCGGGTCATAAACGGTGATGATCTGACTATCGACTTCTACCGCGTAGGGAATCCAGACCTCGTCCTCGCCCACTACGCGCGACAAAGTCTCGGCAATCGTGGTTTTCCCCACTCCCGGCGGGCCATAGAGGAAGATTGAACTGTCGGAGTTGAGCGCCGTTCCAAACTGCCGCAGCGTCTCGTTGTCGAGCACGAGATGCGCAAAGGCCCGCTGAATATCGTCTTCATGCACTTCAACCTGGCGCACGCTTTGCTTCCGCGTCTGCTTGACGTAGCTTTCCAGAGACACCGGCGCGGGACCGATGTAGTGATTCTGCGACAACAGGTCCGCGGCGCGCGCTCTGCCCTGAGAGGTGATGGCGATTTGAGGAATGTTCCCGTTGATTCCCGTAATTTGAAGGAGCAGCTCCGCCCGCAACTGCGTCGTCAGCTCCTTGGTCACCTCAAAGCTGAGCCGGATCTTTTCGCCCAGTTCAAGAATCGAGAGCGACCCGGACAGATAAAGGGTCTTTAAGGCGAGATCCTCGAGAACTGCCTGGCGCACGTCAAGCTCGTCCACCGACTGAGGTCTGTACGCCGGTCCGGATACGGGAGCCGGTACGGGGCCGGGCTTGAAAAAATCGAAATCAGGTGACGCCAGCGAGGTTACCATTTCCCCTCCCAAAAGGTTACTGATTGTGGCGAGACAAGGTTACCATCTTTTGTCCCGTGCGGCAAGCCTAGCGGTGAGGCATAGGAGCAAGCCTAGCATTCTTTTTTTTGGAATCAAGTTACAATTGCTTCGACAGGGTTACTCTTCGGTTTCCCCCCGTGCCGCCCAAGAGTCGATTTTTCTTCATATTGCAGATTTCCATGCGTTCTCTTGCCCACAGGTAACAAACCATGGGAATCCGTCCCATTTTGGAAAGCGGGGACGGTTTGCACAGGAGGAAAAAAGCTGCTGTCTGAGCTAAAGAAGACAATGCCTCGCAATCCGGGCTGGAATCCTGCGCCATTCTCACACACATCCCGATCCGGGCGAAATTTGCGCGGTCTGCGCTTTGCTACACTGCATTGCAGACAGGTCCATCGGGTTTGCCTGAGAACAATCCGCAAAAATCAGCGCCGGGAGAATTCATGCCAGTTGTCGAACTCGCGGAAGTGACCAAGTCCTACGAAAACAAGGTTGCCGTCCGCAACCTGAGCCTGTCGATTGAAGCGGGCCAGATGTTCGGACTGCTGGGACCAAACGGGGCGGGCAAAACCAGCTCGATTCGCATGATGATGGGCATCACGGTTCCTGACTCGGGCCGGATCAGTCTCTTCGGAAAACCCTTTGAGCGCGCCAGCCTGGATCGGGTGGGTTACCTGCCCGAGGAGCGCGGCCTCTACAGGAAAATGAAGGTCATCGACCAGCTCGTCTTCATCGGCTGCCTGCATGGGCTGGGCGCCGAAGAGGCGAAAAAGCGCGCGCGCTCCTGGGCCGAGCGGCTGGAGATTGACGATGTGCTGCACAAGAAGGCCCAGGAACTTTCCAAAGGCATGCAGCAGAAGATCCAGTTCATTGCCTCGCTGCTGCACGAGCCGGGGCTGATCGTCATGGACGAGCCATTCTCCGGGCTGGACCCCGTCAACGCCACGTTGCTGCAGAACACGCTTCTGGATCTGAAAGATCAAGGCAGGGCGATTCTGTTTTCCACCCATCGCATGGATCAGGTGGAGAAGCTGTGCGACTCGATCTGCCTGATCGACAACGGCCAAGCCGTTCTGGCCGGCAAGATGCGCGAGATCAAGAGCCGCTACGAGCGCAACCGGGTGATCGTCGAATTTGAAGGAAGCCCGTCGTTTCTTGCGAGCGCGGAGGTTGCCGAGGCCAAAAACTACTCCGGCCATGCAGAGATCACGCTCAAGCCGCGCGGCGATGCGCAGAAGCTGCTGCATGAAGCCGCGGCCGCGGCGACCATCTACCGTTTCGAGCTGGTCGAGCCGTCGCTTGAGGAGATTTTCATCCAGACCGTGGGAGGCAAGGCCGATGCGTAATACTCTTCTGATCGCCAAGCGGGAGTACCTGGAGCAGATTCGCGGGCGCGCCTTCAGAATCTCCACGATCCTGCTTCCGGTGGTCTTCGCGGCTCTGCTGGGTGCGGCCTTCTTGACCAATCACCACTCCGGGGCGGGCAAGCATATTGCCATTGCCGCCGATAGCCCGGCGTTGGCCAGCGACGTTCGCCGCCAGTTGCTCCGCGACAAGGAATCCGGCTTTACCGCCGATGTGGTGGCCCCGGCTACCGCCCAGGACCGTACAGCCCTCCTGAAACAGGTTCAAGCCAAGACCATCGATGGGCTGCTCTCTCTTCAGACTTCACCCTAGAAACGGCCGCAAAAAATGTAACAAATGGTAACGAGCGCAGTGACACTTTGTTACACATCTTTACCCAATAAGACCGCACTCCCCAGCTATCCGCGGTCTTCTGTACATGGCGGCAATCTGCTGCCAGGAATGATCATGTAAACACCTCGCTTTCTTCTCCACGTCGTCTACGCGGCTTTCCTCCTTTCGGCACCGCTCGCCGTGAGCCAGGCCCCCTCTGCAAGCGTCTTCGGGACTGTGACGGATCCCTCCGGGGCGCTGGTTCCTTCGGCAACGGTCGTCCTCGCCAGCGACCAACTGGCTTTTCTAAGTCGGTCAAGAGCAGTGCCAATGGTACGTTCAGCTTCGGCCAACTGCAGGCGTGCAGGTCCTCGCTCACCGTGACCGCGCAGGGATTCGCGCCGTTCTCGCTTGACGGCCTTCAGGTTGCGGGCGGACAGACGACCACGCAGAATGTGATCTTGCAACTGCCGATCCTAGCAGCAACAGGTTGAGGTCGAGAGCGACGACACCGGTGTCAGCACCAGCCCGGAAAACAACGCCGGCGCCATCGTCATCAAGGGGGACGATCTGAATGCGCTCTCCGAGGATCATCTGGACGAGTTGCAGAACGAACTCGATGCCCTGGCCGGTCCATCGGCAGGCCCGAATGGCGGACAGATTTATATCGATGGATTCACCGGCGGCCAGCTTCCGCCACAATCGTCGATCCGCGAAATCCGGATCAACCAGAACCCCTTCTCGGCGCAATTTGACAAACTGGGTTCG
>CAWBHO010000142.1:0-13951 GCA_963788415.1 uncultured Acidobacteriaceae bacterium
TCAGCGCTTTTGAGTCCTGGAGCAGGACATCGACCGAGGAGCGGGCCTCGCTGCTCCTCCAACGCCGCCCAGATCATCCGCGGACGCCATTTCGAGTTCTGCGCCTGGCTGACGTACGAAGTGGGCAAGAACTGGGCCGAGGCCGACGCCGACGTGGGCGAAACCATCGATTTCCTCGAGTTTTATGCCCGCGAGGCGCTGCGTCTGGCCAACGCCAAAACGCCCATCCAATTCCCCGGCGAGCGGTGCGAACTGCACTACATCCCGCTCGGCGTGGGCGCGGTGATTCCGCCGTGGAACTTTCCCTTCGCCATCATGGCCGGCATGACGGCGGCCTCGATCGTCACCGGCAACACCGTGATTCTGAAGCCGTCGAGCGACGCCCCCACCATCGCTGCCAAATTTGTCGAGGTGCTGGAAGAGGCGGGCATGCCGGACGGCGTGGTCAACTTCTGCCCCGGCTCCGGCGCCACGTTCGGCAACGCCATCGTCGAGCACCCCAAGACTCGCTTCATCGCCTTCACCGGGTCCAAGAAAGTTGGCTTGGAGATTCACGAGCGCGCCGCGCGTCCGCAGAAGGTCAGATCTGGATCAAGCGGACGATTCTCGAAATGGGCGGCAAGGACTCGATCCTGGTCTGCGCCGACGCCGATCTGGACGCGGCCGTCGAGGGCGTCGTGGCCTCGGCTTTCGGCTTCAGCGGGCAAAAATGCTCGGCCTGCTCCAGGGCCATCGTCGAAGCTCCGATCTATGACGCGTTCATCGAGCAGCTGCGCGAGCGAGTGGCCAAGCTGACCGTGGGCGATCCGGCAGCCAATCTGAACCTCGGCCCGGTCATCAACAAGAGCGCCCTCGATTCGATGCTGCGCTACATCGAGATCGGCAAGAAGGAGGGCCGGCTGATTGCCGGCGGCCATGCGCCCGCAGACCGCGGACGGCGGCTACTTCCTCGAGCCGACCGTCATTGCCGACGTGGCTCCCGATGCGGTCATTGCCAGGAGGAGATCTTCGGGCCGGTGCTGGCGCTGATCAAGGTGGCCAGCTTCGAGGAAGGGCTGAAGGTGGCCAACAACACCGAGTACGGCCTGACCGGATCGCATCTACTCGACCGACCGCGCCAAGCTTGACCGCGCCCGCCGCGAGTTCCACGTGGGCAACCTCTACTTCAACCGCAAATGCACCGGCGCGATGGTGGGAGCGCACCCCTTCGGCGGCTTCAACATGAGCGGCACCGACTCCAAGGCCGGCGGCGCCGACTACCTGCTGCTCTTTACCCAGGCCAAGAGCGTGGCGGAAAAGCTGTAAACGCAAAGCCGTGCGGCCGGCGGGGTGAACGCGCCGGAACGAAGTTTGTGGCTTGCCTGGTCTCTTGATCGGGATCAGGCAAGCCTGGTTTTGTAAGGCATGTTACTCGTGTCCAAAATGAAAGATATTCTGCTTAGAAGCTGTTTTATCACCTGCCTCGGCTTCAAAATGGCGATGCGCTCGGGGGCTAAAGCCCTCAGTTTCACTGTTCTTTTCGGCACGACTAAAGTCGTTCCCTGACACAAAGCCGGTTATGACTAAGTAGTTTTCATGACAGAACAACAGCGAGCATTTGTTTCATTCTCTTTTCTGCTCTGCGACAACCGGCAACACCTGCATACGCATCTTCCACGCAACCTATCCGATCATGCAGCGTCTGGGAGTCATTGGATTCGCCTTCGCTTGTGCCTGATTGGCACCGGTCTTTCGATGCGGGCGCCGCTTGAAGTCGGGATCGACCGTTCTCGCTGGGAATCATTCTCCGGGGTTTATCGCCGCGAGGCCGCTCACGCCGATCCGTCGAGGGGGATTCACCTGTAACCCAGGGAGGTTTTGCCGGCCGCGGAGGACCGGGCGTACGGCCGGTTGGACATGGTAAACTCCAAGTATGTGGGGAGTTTTCGCTTTTCCGCGAACCAAACACACGGTGATCGCGCTCGGCCTGTGTCTGCTGGCGTTCGTGTTTGCGATGGAAGCAAAACTGGCCTGTTACGCCCCTTTCCACGGACCAGAAAACGAGGTCCAAGCGGCGAAAGCCTTCCCCGCCGACACGCCGGACCTTCTGGCGCAGCACATTCCTGCACTTGCTTCCGCCCAGCCTGCTATCTTGCTCGTTCTCTTCGCGGCAGTCGTGGATTTCAGCCAGCCGAACGCCGCTCGGCTGCGGATGCGCGCGATCGCCACGTATCGCTATCCGATTTTCGCCGCGCGTTATTTTTTTCATCATCTTTTCTTCCGGCCTCCGCCGTCTCTTCGTTAAAAATTTCAAAAAACTTCCCTTAAGTTCCACCCGCGATTTTTCCGCAGGTGTGTGCTGATTTGTAACCTGGATTTCTGCGAGGGTTTCTTACATGACTCAGCCATCTCAGGCAAGGTGGGTGCTGCTTGCGTTACTGCTTGTTGTTGGAGCAGTAAGCATCGGCTGCCACCAGTCTCCGGCGCCCGTTTCCAACACTGTTCCCGTTGCGCCGGTTGTGGTGCCCTACGCGGGCCGCGCTCTCCACCCAGCTTCAGGTTGCCGGCGAATTGCTTCCCTACCAGGAGGTCGAGCTCCATGCCATGGTCTCCGGCTATATACGGCACATCTCTGTCGACATTGGCGACCGCGTGCGCAAGGGTCAAGTGCTGGCGGAGTTGGAGATTCCCGAGCTGACGGCCCAGGTCGAGGAGGCGCAATCGGGCGTTCTGCGCAGCCGTCAGGACGTGTTGAGCGCGAAGAGTTCGGTGGTGCGCGAAGAGGCTGATCACACGGCGCTGCACTCGGCATACCAGCGTCTGAAACAGGCGGCGGCGGATCGTCCCGGCCTGATCGCGGAGCAGGAACTCGATGACGCGCAGGCCAAGGACTCCTCGTCCGCGGCGCAGGTGGACGCGGCCAAGGCGAATCTCTCCGCGATGCAACAGGCTCTGGGCGCGGCTCAGGCCAATCACCGCCATTTCGAGTCGTTGGCCGATTACGCGCAGATCACCGCGCCTTACAGCGGCGTAGTTACCTGGCGCTACGCCGACACCGGCGCGCTTGTGCAGGCCGGCACATCCAGCGCCGGCGCGCAACCCGTCGTCAAGCTGGCGGAAACCGACGTTCTGCGCCTGCGTATTCCCGTTCCGGCCGCGCTCGCCGGGTATGTGCACATCGGAGATTCCGCCCAGATACGGATCGAGTCCACAGGAGAACAGCTCACCGGCAAGGTAGTGCGCACCACCGGCGAGTTGGACCTGGCGACGCGCACCTTGCAGGTGGAGATTGATCTCGACAACACCGATAACAAAATCGATCCAGGAATGTACGCCGACGTTACGCTGAACGTTCAAGACAGCGGCATGGGGCTGACCATCCCCGTCGAGGCGGTAGACACCACCGGCGGGCAGCCCATAGCCTACGTGGTGAATGCGCAGGGACGGATTGAAAAGCGCTTACTGCGCCTGGGCATTCAGGGGCCGAACCGAGTGGAAGTCGTCTCCGGCTTGAAGGACGGGGATCATGTAGTGGCGGCCAATCTTGCTTCGTTCGCTGATGGCGAGGCCGTGCGCGCGCAACTGGTGGTGCTGCCCGGACAAGAAGCAGGCAGCGGAAGCGGGGAGGAATAGCATGTCGAGATTCGCCCTCCGCTATCCCTTTTTCATCATCATGATTTGCATGATGATCGCCGTGGTCGGCTGCGTTACCGTGGCGCGCATGCCCGTGGATCTGTTTCCCGAAATCAAGATCCCGGTCGTCGTGGTGGCCACATTTTACAACGGAATGCCGCCGGAACAGATTGAAACCAACATCACCAACCCGTTCGAGCGGTTCTTCACACTGGGCAGCGGCATCGATCACATCGAGTCGCGCTCGCTGACCGGCGTCAGCCTGATCAAAGTCTATTTTCAGCCAGGCACAGACGCCGACGCCGCCGTCACCACCATCTCCAATCTGGCCATGGCGCAGCTTCGCCGCCTGCCGCCGGGCACACTGCCGCCGGTGGTGCTCAAGTTCGACGCCTCCAGCCTGCCGGTTTGCCTGATCACGCTGAAGGGCGAGGGTCTGAACCAGGCCAAGCTGCACGACGTGGGGCAATTTGACGTGCGCAACCAGATTGCCAGGCGTGCCCGGCGCCTCGGTTCCACAGCCGTTTGGCGGCAAGTACCGGCAGATTCAGGTCTATGTGGACCCGGTCAAGCTGGAGGCGCACGAGTTGAGTCCGATGGATGTGGTGCGCGCGGTGAACAAGGCCAACGCCATACTGCCCGCCGGCGACGTGCGCATCGGCCCGCGCGACTTCAATATCTACACCAACTCGCAGTTTCCCACCGTGGCCGCGATCGACCGCCTGCCGCTCAAGTCCGTCGGCAATGGACAACTGCTGGTCTCCGACATCGGCTACGCCAAGGACGACGCCGCGATTCAGACCAACATTGTGCGCGTCGACGGCCAGCACTCCGTCTACCTGGCCATTCTGAAACAAGGCGGCGGAAGCAATACCATCGCCGTCGTCAATGGAATCAGGGAAGCTCTGAAACATCTGCTCGATGTTCCCAAGACGCTGGTCACCAGGGTCGTCTTCGATCAGTCGGCCTTCGTCAAGACGGCCATTGCGAATCTTGGCAGCGAGGGCGGCATCGGTCTGATTCTCACCGCGGTCATGATTCTTATCTTCCTCGGCAACGGGCGCGCCACGGTGGCCGTCATGCTGTCGATCCCGCTCTCCGCGCTGGCCGCGTTTCTGGTTCTGAACCTGATGGGAGAGACGATCAACTCCATGGTGCTGGGCGGGCTGGCGCTGGCATTTTCCCGCCTGATCGACAACTCCGTCGTCGTACTTGAAAACATCTTCCGCCATCTGGAGATGGGCGAATCCCCCGAAGTGGCGGCCGAAAAGGGCGGACGCGAGGTGGCTCTTCCGGTACTGGCCGCGACCTTCACCACCGCGATCGTCTTTTTCCCGGTGGTCTTTCTCTATGGCGTCAGCCGGTTTCTCTTCACGGCACTGGCGCTTTCTGTGGTCTTTTCGCTCTTTGCGTCTTATGCTGTGGCGATGACCGTGGTGCCTCTTTTCTGCGCAAAATTCATCCACAATGCGCACAATGAGGCGGTTCACCACACAGGCGGCGGCTGGCTTCAGAACTTTGTCCGCTGGTTCAATCAACGCTATGACGAGGTTCTGTTGCGCTATGACATCGCGGTGCGCAAGAGCCTGCTAAGGCCCGTGGCGACGGTCTCCGGCATCCTGGGCATCTTCGTGCTCAGTCTTTGCCTTTTCCCGCTGATGGGAATGTCGTTCTTTCCGCGCACCGATCCTGGACAGTTTCTCATCAACGTGAAGGCGCCCAGCGGCACGCGCCTCGAAGTCACAGACCAATACATTGCTCAGGCCGAGCAGGACATTCGCGCCGTGGTCCCGCCGAGGGATCTGGACATGATCGTCTCGAACATTGGCATCACGCCCGATTTTTCGGCGATCTACACCAGCAACTCCGGGCAGAACACGGCTTTTATTGAGGTGAGCCTGAAGAAGGGGCACAAGCTGAGCAGCTTTGCGTACATGGACCTGGTGCGCGCAAGGATGAAGAACAATCTGCCGGAACTGTCCACCTATTTTCAGACCGGCGGCCTGGTGGATGCGGTGGTCAATCTAGGCCTGCCCGCTCCCATCGACATTCAGGTGAGCGGAAACAATCTGCGCGAGGCTTACACAACAGCCAAAGGTTTGGCCGCTCAGATCCGCAATCTTCACGGCGTCTCGGACGTGATGATTCCGCAGGATCTGGATTATCCCGGTCTCGAACTCGATGTGAACCGCGAGATGGCGGGACGGCTGGGGCTGGATTCGAGCGAGATCATCAACAACGTGATCACCGCGCTGACCTCGAACGGAATGATCGCGCCCAGTTACTATGTGGACCCGAAGAACGGCAACAACTACTTGCTGACCGTTCAGTTTCCCATGACCGATATCAAGTCCATGACAGACTTCGAGCAGATTCCGATACGCGCGCGGGATGGGACCATCGCGACGAATCTGGGCGCGGTCACCACCATCCACCCCATCCTGACGCCGACCGAAGTGGACCACTATCAGATCGAGCGCGTGATCGATGTGTATGTATCGCCGTCGGGCGAAGACCTCGGCGGCCTGGCTAACCGCGTTGACCGCGTGATTGCCGGCACGAAGATTCCCGGCGACCTGCGGGTCACGGTGCGCGGTTCGGTGGAAGGCATGAGAAAATCGTTCGCCAGCTTCAGCATCGGGCTGATTCTCTCGGTCATGCTGGTGTACCTGATTCTGATGGCGCAGTTCGCCTCGTTCAAGGATCCGTTCATCATCCTGCTGGCGGTTCCACCCGGCATCATGGGAGTGATTCTCATCCTGCTGTTGACGCACACCACACTGAACGTGATGTCGCTGATGGGCGTGGTGATGATGACCGGCATCGTCGTTTCCAACTCAATTCTCATCGTCGAGTTCACGCGCAACCTGCGCAAGGAAGGCATGCCGGTCGAAGAGGCCGTCGCCATGGCCTGCCGCGTCCGGCTGCGCCCAGTCCTGATGACCTCGCTGGCCACCATCCTGGGCATGATCCCCATGGCATTGGCGCTCGAAGAAGGCAGCGAACTGTACGCGCCCCTGGCGCGTGCGGTGATCGGCGGACTCACCGTCTCGGTGATTCTGACGCTCTTCATCGTTCCGGCTGCCTACCTGCTCGTGCATCGCCGGGCCATTGGATCGGGGGAAGGAAAACACGCATGAGCATCTTTGCACGAATCTGCATCTCTGGAATGATCCTGACAACTGCCTGCGGCTCACTTCATGCGCTGCAGCAGCAGGCGGCGGCTCCGGCGCAGACGCTTTCGCTGTCCGATGCCGAGCAGATGGCCATCGCCGACAATCCGCAGATCAGCGTGGCCAAACTGCTCCAACTCGCGCAACGCCAGGTCACGCGCGAGACACGATCGGCAGAGCTGCCCACCGTGACCGGCAGCTTGACTTCAGTGGACGCGCACGACGGGACGCGCATCACCGCCGGGATGCTCAACAATCCCATCGTCTACGATCGCGCGGCAGGCGGACTCACCGTGAGCCAACTGATCACCGACTTCGGCCGGACTCACCATCTCGTCCTCAGTGCGCAGGCCCAGTCTCAAGCGATGCTCGATATGCAACGCGCCACGACCGAAGATATCGTGCTGGCTGTCGATCAGGCGTATTACCAGGCGCTCACCAGCCAGGCCGTGCTCCATGTTGCCGAACAGACCGTTGCCGCCCGCCAGGCCACGGACGATCAGATCAGCGCACTTACCAACGCCAAGCTCAAGTCCACACTCGACCGGAGCTTTGCCGACGTCGAACTTTCCCAGGCCAGGCTGCTGCTGTTGGACGCGCAGAATGCGGAGCAGGATACGATGGCCAATCTGAACGAGCTGCTCGGCTCCGAACAAGACAAGCAATATTCACTGGTTGATCCGTCCAGCGCTGCGCCGCTCCCACCCGAAAGTGCCGAGCCGCTGGTGCAGATGGCCTTCAGCGCGCGCCCGGACCTGGCGGCCCTTAAAGACAGCTATCAGGCCGCCAGGCAATACAGCCGCGCCGAGCATGAGCTGAGCCTTCCCACGGTCTCCGCCCTGGGCGCCGCAGGTGGAGCACCGGTGCGCGCCGACCAGATCACCTCGGCTTGGTACGGCGCCGTGGGCGCGAACGTGGACATTCCAGTCTTCAACGGATTTCTCTTCTCCGCGCGGGCCCGCGAGGCCGATTTGCGCGCGCAGGCGGCGCAGGAGAAGGTCAGCTCCCTGCGCGAACTGATCGCGCGCGACGTGCGCACCGCTGTGCTTTCAGCGCAGGCCGCCTATCAGCGCATCGGCGTCACCAAGCAATTGCTTGACCAGTCCAATGTTGCTTTGGACCTGGCTCAAACCCGCTACAAACTGGGACTGAGCGGCATCGTCGAGCTGAGCCAGGCGCAACTCCAGCAGACAGAGGGCGAGATCGCCTACGCCAATGCCCGCTATGCTTACCAATTTGCCTTGGCCGCTCTAAGATTTCAAACGGGTCAGTAGGGCAATCCAGGCCTGATGCCGTTAGCGGAGCGAGTGCGGCTGCTCAAAGATTAGAGCGGTTTCGATTCAAGTGTTGCCATTTGAAGATCATGCGAGGGGCATTTTCTCGGGGAAAATGCCCTCTGCGTCTACGTTTCTGTAAACAGCAGAATCGAAACCGCTGTAGCCGAGCGCCTGAAAGGGCTTGGTCTGAAGAACGCGCTGGGCGGTGCGCGTTGGCATGGGCCAAGGTGGAACGCGCGGGTCTGCGGGCGAACCGGAACGCCGCGGCTGGCCTTCACTGGCGGCCAAGCCATTGGTCATGTCGCGCAGATCCGGGTAAGCAGTCAGGCGATTGCGACTAGAGTTCAGGTTTGATTCTCCATTGGGTGACCTCATCGCGAGATGGAAAGCCGTTGAAGGGCGCAGGCAAGAGCCATCAAATTCAGAAGATTCGCAGTTTCAAAGGTTCTGGCGAGGCGCACTCTGTTTAAAGTCCGATTCACTTCTGCCGATAAGAGAAAAATAGGCGGGGTGGCTTTAATGCAGTGGACAATCGAACGAAAACTTTACCTGATCGTGGCTTTCGCGGCATCCATGATGGTAACCGGCACATGCCTGGCTTACTGGGCACAGATGCGAGCGCAGGCGGCGCAACAGGACATCAGCAAGACTCTGAACATGCAGCGTGATCTGGAGCATCTGACCGGCTACATCAGCGAGGTCACCGCGGCTCAGCGCGCCTACATGATCTCTGGCGATCCAGCCGCCATCGCGTCCATCCCTGCCTTGCGCCAGGATGGCAGAGCTACCTCCGATCGCATTACTGCGGATATGGCCGGCGACGAAGCGCAGAAGGCACGCTTCGACAAAGCCTGGGATTACATTCGCCAGCGCATTGTCTTTGTGAACAAGCTCAATGCGGCGCGGAAGGATCAGGGATATGAGGCGTCCATGGCGCTGTTCAAGACTGGCGAGGACGACCGCCTCCTGGACTCGATTATGGAGCAGTTCAACGCCATGAAGGCGACGGCCGCGGCCCAGTTGAGTGCGCAGCAGGCGGCAAACCGAAAATTGCAGCAGGAGGTTGCCTGGACGGAGTTGATTGGAGTCTTGCTGGCATTGGCGTTGCTGACGTGGGTGGTGGTGATGCTGACCCGCTCGATCAAGGCAAACCTGGAAATCTCCCTGGAAATGCTGGGCGCTCTGGCGCAAAAGGATCTGTCGGGAGCTGACGGAAAGCCCGCTAGCGATGATGAACTGGCCGTTGCCATTGAGGCCATCAACAGCATGAAGCGGTCGATGAGCAGTGCGCTGTCTGAAGTTGCGCAATCTTCCGAGCAGGTGGCCGCAGCCGGCGCCGAGATTGAGTCCACATCCCGGCAGATTTCCGAATCCACCCATGGGCAGCAAAAGAGCGTAGAAATGTTCGCCTCTTCCGTGGCAGAGATGAATTCGGCTGTGAAGGATGTGGCTGAGAATGCCGAGGCCGCGTCCCAGGCAGCCAGAGATGCGGTTTCGACAACAGCTTCGGGCAGGGAAGTGGTTGGCCTGATGCAAAAGACGATGGACCGCATCAGCCAATCAGTGCGTGCGGCGGCCAGCGATATCACCACACTGGGCAAAGAATCCGAGAGTATCGGCAGCGTTGTGCGCATCATTCAGGAAATCGCCGAACAAACGAATCTGCTGGCATTGAATGCGGCTATCGAAGCAGCGCGCGCCGGCGAACAGGGGAAGGGATTTGCCGTGGTAGCCCAGGAAGTGCGGGTGCTGGCCGAGCGCACGGCCAAATCGACCAAGGAGATCGCGGACAAGGTGAATTCCATGCAGCAAAACGCCACTCGCGCGGTCACTTCGATGCAACAGGGTGAGACTGTGGTGAGCCAGGGCGTCAGCCAGTTTGGCGAGATCAGCTCGGCGCTTGAGACCATCGCGCAGCGAATCGAAGCGGCGCAGCAGGGCATTGCCATGATTGCCACGGCTACCACTCAACAATCCGCCGCCACCTCCGGCCTTACGGAGAACATTCACAGCATCTCCGATGAGGCAAACCAGACGACAGCTCAGGTAGACCAAACCGCAATGGCCTGCGCGGAACTGTCCAGACTGGCGGCCGGCCTGCAAAAAGTGGTCGACGGCTTCCAACTGGCGCAACGCAGATCGAACAGCGACGCAAGTCGACGGCCCGCCGTCCGACGTGCAGCCGCCTAGCGCAAAACCAGAGTAAACGTGCCCTCGCGGAACGTATGCGAGGTGGCTTTTTGTTGAGAAAAAGCCACTTTGAGCTATAGCCTCTGGGTACAGCTACTCTGGTTTCGCTGTAGCGCCAGGAACACAGAAAGGAAGTGCGAGCGCCGCAATCGATGTGCGGATCTTCGATTCAGGAGATTCAGACCCTGGTTGGCGACAAATTTGCGGCAACCAGCGCTGGATGCGCCCATCTGCCGCCGGACGCTTCAGCCGCTGCACAAATTGCGGGACTCAACTTGCATCAGAACAAGCGCCAAACAAATGGCCTCCCATTTTTGAGAGGCCATTTGCATTCGTAAGATGTTGGGATAACTTAACTTGCGAGTGGAGCCGAAAGTCGGACTCGAACCGACGACCTGCTGATTACGAATCAGCATATTTTGGTTCGATTCCACTGGAAGTATCCATTTTATATTCAATGATTTACCTTCAACATATGCCCGCACGGAAGCACTCAATACTCATAGCGTAAAGTCTTGATTTGGCGCACTTGGGCGCACGGGGTATGGCACATTCTACGGCACACCTCGGATTCGTCTTCGTATCATAGTTGGCGCCTCGGACCCCTCCGGGCAAGGACACGGTTGACTTGTTTGAGGCTGGCCTGGGAGATCACTTTGTCAAGTGAGTGGCATAAGGCGCCAGGGGTGATCCAGGCAAGGAATTGGATAGAGCGGTTGGCCAACTCTACCTCCGACCAGACCCGAGCCTTGCTACCCCTCAGAAGTGCAGCGTTGACATTATCGCCGTGAAGGTGGCTCAGATGGCCGCGACGAAGTGCTGATTCGAGACTACATCCGCGACCGGGAGCAGCATCACAAACGGCTGGATCAACTGAACATGGGGCGATGACCTGGAACCGATAAGGTGCCCCAACTCAGTCGGGGCCGCGTTAGCGACCCCGCTCATGCCGCTTTGAGCGGCTCACAAAAGGAAGCCCCCGACCTGCCCGTGGGTACTCTCACTTTTTCCTGGGCGGTTCGGCGATGAGGATACGGCGCACAGAGGTGCGACCGATGTTGAGGCGGCGGGCGATCTCGGATCTGCTGAGGCAGGAGCCGATGTAGCTTCCAGACTCGATCCGCGTGCAGTGCTGCAGTTGCGGGTCGGCCCAGCCGCTTGCAGTTCTGCCGGGCGCCCGTACACGCTGACCTAGGATCTCGCGTTCGAAGGCGCCGAAGACGGCCATCAGTGCAGCCATAGCACGACCGCCCGGAGTGGTTAGATCCAGCGCCACGGTCAGCGAAAGGGAGCCGATACCCAACGCCCACACCATGATTCACCAGCGAGGGGAGGTGACCGGAATCAAGACCAGGATCGGCAATCGCAGCTTCCGGACCACCTGTGTCACCGTTTATCTCAAGAATGACGGCACGACGTGATGAGCCTCGACTAAGTCGAGCGGATTCTGATCTGAGGCGAAAGGCAAAAGCAGGAAACTACCCCACGACGCGATAATCGATGAGTTTTTTGGCAGAATTGCGGTTCGGAGTTCTTTTTGCTTATTGCGGCGATGGGCGGTTTCACTCGATGGAGGAATGAATTGACATTAACAACTTTAATTGCAATCACTTGCGTAAAACTTGATGTCTTCATTAAACCCTGAAAGAAATATTTCAAATAATTATTGCAATTATTTTATATTGCTGCTATAAATCATCTCGTTTGATTTTGGGCGTGATCAGTGTGTTGAGTTCAAAAATGATCTGTCCTTTTATGGAGGAAGGCATGCTTGCAACAAGGTTCTCGATCGTGACATTGAGCGTGATATTCACAGCTTGTGCGGCTGGGGCGCAGGAAGTTCCTGGACGGGTCTTGCCCAATGGACCGTACTTTGCGGCTTTTTCTCTCACGGAAATGGCATATACGCCGTTTCCTGCTTCAATCTCCGATGAGTCTGCTCCGCCCGCCGCAACACGAATGCAGGAAACTTCCGGACAGGAAACTCCTAAGCAGCTTGTGCGCTATGGCGCGTATAGCCCGTATTCCGATCTTGGACGCGAGCTCGATGCCCATGGAGTGCGCATCAGGGCGGATCTTCGCGACGAATACGCTTCCAATCCGATTGGCGGCGTCAAACAAGGCGACAACAACTACGGCTGGTTCCATTTCAACCTGGCGTTGAACTTACAGAGAATTATCGGGTTGAAAGGCGCCTCGCTTCACATGACTACCATCCGTGACTACGGCGGCAATGGGTTGGCGATCAACGACACGGGAACATATACAAAGGTTCAGGAAGCGTACAAGAACGCATACGATATTTGGCGGTTTGGCGTCTTAGGTTATGAGCAGAATCTGTTTCCTGCAGCGGGAGGGGGAAGCAGGTTGAACATTAACATCGGGCGTCTGGGGACAACGACGTTCTATGGCCGCTTGGCGACGCAGTGCTTTTCCATGTCGGGGCTGACTTGCACCGTTCCGCAGATTTTGAACACCTCGTCAGGTTTCACGTTTCCCACTTCCGCGACTTATGCCGCCAATGTCAGGTACCAAGTGAAGGTTCCCAAGGCTTTCCCCCATGTCGAGCTCCAGGGCGGCGCCTTCGAGATAGACAAATACATCCAGGATACGAGCGGTTTTCGCGATTTCGGGGACTCACATGCGACCGGAGTGCTGGTTGATACCGAACTCAAAATAGGTGAGTATGATCTTCAGAAGACACGCTATCCGAGCGTAATCAAGCTCGGCGGCTACCGTAACACTTTGCGAATTCCCTATCTGAACCTGAACACCAAGGGGACATCCCTGGGGCTTAACGGAGGAACAGCGGCCGTGTGCTCCTGCGTACGTGGTGGATTTTATGGCATGGGCGAAAAGACAGTGTGGCGGCCGGGGGAGAGCGGAACCAAACGAAAACGTGTCACTATTTGCCGGATACGTTCAACCTACTGAGCGAGAAGAAGTCATGCGTGTACAGACATGGGTCGGAGGTGTGTGGCAGGCGCCTATCGCGCAGCGTCCTCATGATGCTATCGACTTCACCGCCAATTATTATCGCGTAAATGCGAATGAGATCGATTTTTTGCGTGACTCGCGCGATCAAAGGCGGGGCGGAAGTGGCCTAAATAATCCGAACGAAGTCGGTACTCGAGCTTGGTTACAATGCCTTGGCGTCCAAGTCGATACGGTTGGCGCCGGATCTTCAATACTATTTTCATCCGGATAACCAGCAGATCCCGAAGATATCTTCCTGCCAAAGAATACACTTATTCTTGGCGTAAGGTTGGACTTTGACATAAGTAATTACTTGAAAATGCCGCATGCGACAAACTATTCCGAGTAATCTGCTCCGACCTTACCGGATGTCTGCTTTCAGGGCAGACGTCCGGCGAGACGGAGCTAATTTAGGATGGCAGCATACCGGCTTCGCGCCGAGAACCAGGTTCATAGGGTGGATTGGATGTCAAGTGTTTGGAGAGTTCAGGATCTGAAGGTGAGCAAGGCGCGGCGGCGTTTCAGGCTTTCGATGTCGGTATCAACGACAAAGTCTCGATCAAATTGGCGTTTGCGATGGGGGTCCAGAATGTTTTTACGATGGTTGGAATTTTCGTGTTTCCAGGCATCATGGGGCTATCCTTCCAACTTCCGGAACCGATGATCGCATATCTCTACGGTGCGACATTCATCGAGCAGCGAACTGAACCAAGTAGATGACAT
>CAWBHO010000143.1:0-17068 GCA_963788415.1 uncultured Acidobacteriaceae bacterium
CGCGCCGCCGGAGCTCTCCAGCACCAGGATGTCCTGGGGGCCCTCCCTGGGCGGCAGGCCCAGCAACTGGCGCAGGCTCACCGTGGTCAGCACGTCGCCGCGATAGTGAACCAGCCCGCCGACAAAGACCGGCGCCAGCGGAACCGGCTGCGGCCGCGCCGAGCCCGACGATCTCCAGAATGTGGGTGATGGGCACGCCGAACAGCGTCTGCCCCACGCGGACCGAGCACATCTCGACCAGGCGCCGCCGCTTTTCCTTGCGATCCAATGCAACTGCCGCTGTGCTCATGCCACCGTCTCCCCTACTCTGGTTCCATTCCGACTGGCGCCTGTTCCCCGGCTGGCAGCGGGGCCACGCCGCCCAGGTCAACCACGCCGGTCACGCGGCTCTTGAGCAGCGTGACGCCGCCGGTGCGCTGATTGCTGCCGGCCTCGAACAGGTCGCCGCCCGCGGCCACATCGAGCACATGCGAGACCGCGATGCCCACTTGACGGTTGCCCTCGCGGCAGACCACCACGATGATCTGCGCCTCGGGGTTGCTCTCGAGCCGCGGCCAGCACGCCGCCCGAGTCCTCGACCGGCAGCAGCTGGCCTTCGAAGTTGAGCACCGGACGGTAGCCGATGTACTCGATGCGCGAGAGCGGCAGCTGCTCGATGCGCAGCACGTCGGCCAACGGCACCGCGGCCTGGCGCTCGGCCACCTCCACCAGAAGATATTCGAGCCCCTTGGCGGCGTCGGCGTCTGTTTGGCTTTCGGCCGCTTGCGCGGCTTCGTCCTCGCGCATGGTCACGCCGGCCTTCAGGGCAATCGACCCAGGGTCGAGAATCAGCGCCAGATCGGCGTTGCCCAGCACGGTGGCGCCGGAAAACAGGCCAATGTCCTTGAGCACCGCCGAGAGCGGCTTGACGACAATCTCCTCGGGATCGGCCAGCCCGTCCACCACCAGCCCGAAGCGGCGGCCGTCCGCGTCCAGAACAGCGATGAAATTGTCTCGCTCGGTGGACAGTTTGTGCTCCACGCCGGGCATCAGCAGCCGGTCAAGGAAAACCAGCGGCAGCAGCTTGCCGCGCAGCCGGTAGAGCGGCGCGTTTTCAATCCACTCGATGGCCGCGGCGGCCTGCTCGGCGGGAATATGCACCAGCTCCGACAACGCTCCCTGGGGCAGCGCAAAGCTCTGGTTGACGCTGCGCACGATCAGCGCCGGGAATGATGGCCAGGGTGAGCGGAATCCTCATGCGCAGGGTGGTTCCCTTGCCCGCGCGCGAGTCGATCTCGACCTTGCCGCCGATCTTCTCCACGTTGGTGCGGACCACGTCCATGCCCACCCCGCGGCCACTGACATTGGTCACCGCTGCAGCGGTCGAAAAACCGGGCAGAAAGATCAATTGCAGCAGTTCGCGCTCGGCCAGGCTGCGAGGCGCGCTCCGCGGTGATCGAGCCCGCGCTCGATGGCCTTCTGGCGCACTTTTTCGACGGCAATGCCGGCTCCGTCGTCGGAGACCTCGATGAGGACATGGCTGCCCTCCTGCGCGGCCCGCAGCTTGAGGGTTCCTTCCGGGTCCTTGCCGGCGGCCAGACGCACGTCGGGCGGCTCGATGCCATGGTCGAGCGAGTTTCTGACCGCATGGGTGAGCGGATCCTTGATGGCTTCGAGCAGGCTCTTGTCCAGCTCCGTATCCTGGCCCTCGACCTGCAGGCGGACGCGCCGGCCCAGAGACTGCGACAGGTCGCGCACAATGCGCGGCATCTTGCGAGAAGATGTTCGAGACCGGCTGCATCCGGGCCTTCATCACGCTCTCGCGCAGGTCGGCCGTCACCATATCCAGGCGGCGCGAGAGCAGGGTCATGTTGGGGTCGGCCGAAGTGGCCTGCAAAACCTGGTTGCGGGTCAGCACCAGTTCGCCCACCAGGTTCATCATCCGGTTCAGCAGCGTCACATCGACGCGCAGCGTGCTCTCGGCGGCGCTTCCCTGCGTGCGCGGCCGGGCAGGATCGTGCTCGGCCGCTTCCGGCGAAGCCTTGGATTCCGCAGCGGCGGCCGGGACAGCTCGACTGGCTGCGCGAGAATCGGAGCAGGAGGCGGAGCCGGAGCTGGGGCAGGAGCCGCGGCCAGACCGGAGCAGGAGGCGGCGGCGGCGCTGGAGCGGCGGAAACCGGGGCCGGCGAGGGTGGAGCAGGAATCTCCGCAGGCTGCGGCGCGGCCTTGAGTCGTGTGAGGGCGCAGAGGTGGGTGCGTGAGGAGCAGGCTCGGGCGGTGCCGGCGCGGAAGCTCCGCCAGCCTTGGCGTGGGCCGGCACCTTGGCGCGCGCCGGAAGCTGCAGCTCTTCCAGCCGGGCGATCAGAGCCGCGTCCTCGCCTTCGCCCTCGGCGTCTTCCGCCTCGATGGTCTTGAGAATCGAGCGCAGGCCGTCGAGCAGTTGCAACAGGCCGGTGATGATCGACCGGTCGGCGGTCAGCTTGCCCTCGCGCAGCTGGCCCAGCAGGTTTTCTCCGGCGTGGGCCAGCTTTTCCAGCCGCTTGAAGCCCAGAAACCCGGTGGTTCCCTTGATCGTATGCACCGAGCGGAAGATCTCTCCGATCAAGCCCGCATCCTGCGGACGCTCTTCCAGGTCGGTCAGACAGCGCTCCATGCGGTCCAACCCCTCCTGGCTCTCGATCAGGAATTCTCTCGTCAATTCATCCATTGTGTCCACTCATCCGCCCAGCCGGAATGAAGTTCTCCGCATGGCGAGCACTTAAGGGCTTTATCGGAGAGAAGCGGCTCAACTTGAGGAGTGGCGATCTGCGGACAAGGTTGGAGATGAACATTCGGGCATCCGCCGGCAGTCTGCTTCCGGTTGCGCGGCAGCCGCTCGATGCGATAGCCTCATTCTCCGCACTGTAAATCCAGATGGGAGCTTCGATGAACCGACCAAAAACAACAGAGCCTGCACTTTTGAGCTTGCTGGAGCGGGCTCGCGAAGCCGCGCTGAATGCCTATGCTCCCTACTCCGGCTTCCGGGTGGGCGCGGCGCTGCGGCTGGCCGGCGGCGAGATCGTCACCGGCGCCAACGTGGAGAATGTGAGCTATGGACTGACGATCTGCGCCGAGCGCGCCGCCCTGGTGAGGGCTGTTTCCCAGTTCGGCCCCGCAATCCGCATCGAGGCCTTCGCTGTCGCCAATCTGAACAGCACGGCCTGCCCGCCCTGCGGAGCCTGCCGCCAGATGCTGGCCGAGTTTACCCAGCCTGAAGCGCAGGTGATCTTTCCCGGCGCCGAAGGCGGCGAGCAAACGATCCGCTTCCGTGAATTGCTTCCAATGCCCTTTGAGATCAAGCCCGCATAGCAGCCCGGTGGTTACCCGCAATACGCCAGTGTCTTGTTTCGCTACATTCGCCGGTTTCGCTACATTCGCCGGATAAATGCCTGCGCTTCTTTCAGTTGAGGAAAGAGCGCCTCTTCGGCCTTGAATTCCTTGGAGTGCACGCAGCGCCGCAGGCCGCGCATCTTGACCGGGTGCTTGAGGTGCAGCATCTCGTGGTAGAGCAGGTATTCGATGGCATAGCGGGGGCTCGATGGACGGTCGAAGACGCGGCTCACCACGATGGTGTTGTGGGCGGCGTCGTAATGGCCCAGCGAACGCTTGGCCACGCCCGCGCTCCAGGTCAGCTCGGGCCGGCCGAGCATTCCGCCGAAAAAGCGCGCGTTGAGCGAGTCGAAGACCTCTTCGAGGTGATAAAAGCGCCCCTCGGGGCCGAAGTAGCGCTTGCTGCCCCGTGCGCCGCGGATCAGCTCCGTTTGGCGGGTGACGGCGGCGCTGTAAACAAAGCGTTTATAGCGCAGGTCCTGTGCGGCGTCGATGGGTTTCTTGTAGAGTTTGGCCAGCAGAATATGCGCGATGGCGCGAATCACAGACTCCTGAGCGCCCTCCAGAAGGTCCGAAAGGCTGACCAGAATCTGTCCTTCGCGCAGGCGAATCCGGGTATTCAGCGAGGTAAAGCGCCGAAAACGAACCAGGATGGGCGGCATCGGCGCCCTGGGGCGCAACGCCCGATACTCCTGCTGAAAAATTGGAATAAAATCAACTGCCACCATCATGGAGACTAGCACATGAGGGAAGTTGCCACGAAAAAACGGGCCAGGAGCCCCTGACTGCGAGTTGATTTTCCAGGCCTTTGAGCGCGGGGATTCGTACTTCCCACCCTGGCGAAAATAACAAAGACGCCGCAAGGATGGGGCCCCAGAATTGGTACAAAAACAAACGGGCCGAGACCTGGTAATTTGTAGAAAGTCGAACTCAAGCCGGAAAATCAGCCCACGGGGGCTAAAGCCCGAGTTGATTTTGCTCGCTCTACGGCACGACTGAAGTCGTGCCCTGACACAAAGCTGAAGTCTTTCAACAAGTTTCTAGTTGCGAATTCCCGTTAGCAGCCCTTCAATCTCGGCCTTTTCGGCGGCCGTGAGCGGCAACAGAGGCGCGCGCGGGCGGCCTCCATAGTAGCCGTTGAAGTCGCAGGCGTATTTGACGGCCGCAATGCCCAACTGACCGACGATACGCTGGCTCGGGACCGCAATGCGCTGCTGTTTTTCCTGGGCGAGCGCGAGATCGTGATCCTTCCAGGCCAGATAGACCTCCTGGCACGCTTGCGGAGCGCAGGCGGCAAGGCCGAGAATTCCCCCACACGCGCCAGCATCGAGCGACTCCAGCAGCGCGCCCGATGCGCCGGTGAGCACCTGAAAACCCACTTCCCTGGTCCGCGTCTTGAGGGGCCGCGTCTTGATCGCCGCTGCCGGAGGAGCCGCGGCCACGGCAACGCCGCCCGCCGGATCGCCGATGGAGACCAGCGCGTCGGCTGCGTTCGGGGCAGAAGCCATCATGCGCCCGGTGACCGCCTCGAAGACAGGCGTCACGGTTGCGGTTAGCCGGGGCGCGGCGCTTGTCCGATCGACGAGGGCGCGAATCCGCTCCACGCTGCCTGTGGAATCCTTGATGCCGATGATGTTCGGATGCTGGGCCAGCTCGGCGACCACTTCGACGGGAATGTCGTAGGGCACGCAGCGGGGAATGTTGTAGAGGACGACGGGCAGGGGCGAGCGGTCGGCCACGCTGCGGAAGTAATGCAGAACGGCAACGGTGCTCATCTGGCTGGCATAGTAGGTGGGGGTGCGGACCAGGACCGCGTCGTAGCGGAATTCGGCTGCGGCCTCGGCCAGCGCGACAGTGGCCTTCACGCTCTCGCGTCCCACGCCGGCGATGAGCACCTTGTCGGGCGCGGCGGCCGCGGCAGCTACGCGCAACACGTCGCGGGTTTCATCATCGTCGAGTTCCGGCGCCTCGCCGGTCGAGCCCAGCAGCAGCATTCCCGCCAGCAGACTGCGCGAGTAATGGGCGATATTCGCCTCAAGTTTGCGGAAATAAACCCGCTCGTCCGAGTAAAACGGGGTGGGAACCGCGGCAAAAACGCCTTCGATCAGCATGGTTCTATTGTAGAGGAGCAGCGCAGGTTTCGCGTTGCCTGGGAGGTCCAAAATGCACAGCCCCGCATCGGTCAGAAGCCGCGCGTATGCAGATAGAAGACCCCTGCGGAGGCCAGCAGGCAGTAGATGCCGAACAGATACCAGCGGCCGCTTTCGAGCCAACTGCTGAGCCACTTCAGGGCCAGCAATCCGGCGGCGAAGGAGAAGACCATGCCGAGCGCGCTGGCCCCCAGCGCGGCGTGCAGGTCCATGGGCGCGCCCGCGGCGGCTGCGGCGTGCGCGGCCTTCAGAAGGCGGATCAATTCGATGGCGACCACCGGCGGCGTGAGCACCACGGCCAGCGCGAAGCTGAACCGCTCGGCGGACTGCTTGGGCGCGCCGGTCAACATGCCGACGGAGATGGTGGAACCGGAACGCGAGAATCCGCGGAAGGGCAGCGCCAGCCCTTGAAAGAGCCCCATCCACCAGGCCTGACGCATGGTCACCAGACCGTCGGCGTTCGCGGGCATCTGACCGGAGGGAAAGACGAGCGTGGGATTCTTCATCTGGCTCCGTTCCACCAGGCCCGCTATCAGGATGAGCAAGCCAGCCGCCGCCAGCGCGGGCGCGATGAGTTCCAGGTGACTGAAGAGCATCTCGATCGGGGCCTTGGGCGCACCGCGAAAGTACGTCTTCTCGATCAGAACCTTCAGTGCCTCGCCGACGATGGCGGTGAGGATCGTGGCCCAGACCAGCAAAATGGCAAACCGCTTGAAGACTTGGCCGCTGGAAAAATACGCCGCCTTCCATGTCTTCCAGAAATAGGCGATCACGGCGAACATGGTGCCCGTATGCAGCATCACCAGAAGCAGGGTCATCTGCGGCGCGGATGGATCGAGGCCCATCAGCTTCTCGGCGACCACGACATGAGCGGAGCTGGAGACAGGCAACAGCTCCGCAAAGCCTTGAATGATCGCCAGGATGATCACTTTGAAAATCGGCATGACCCAAGTTTACCGGCTCACTCCCCGCAGGCCAAAGCGGCCGGGCTATCATTTGCCGGATGCGATGGCCTCGGCGCCTGTTTCGGCGTGCAACTGCTGCAGCGCGTAGACCGACGTCGGATGACTCTGGGTGGCTTCAATGCCCTCGACAGCAGCCTGGGCGGCGGCGATGGTGGTGATGGTGGGAATGCGCCCGATCACCGCGGCGCGGCGAATGGCCTTCTCGTCGAAAAAGGTATCCTGGCCGCGCGGGGTGTTGACGATAAGCTGGATGCGGTCGCCCTTGATCAGGTCCACGATGTTCGGCCGGCCCTCCTTGACTTTGAAGACCCGCTCGACCGCGAGGCCGGATTCTTCGAGCACGCGCGCTGTTCCCTCGGTGGCGACAATTCGGAAGCCCAGAGCTACGTAGCGGCGAGCCAGATCGACGACCGCCGGCTTGTCCGGGTCGTTGACGCTGAAAAATACCGTACCGCCGGTGGGCAGAATCTGTCCGGCCGAAAGCTGCGCCTTGGCGAAGGCCTCGCCAAAGGTTGCGGCCACGCCCATCACCTCTCCGGTGGAACGCATCTCCGGGCCGAGCACCGTGTCCACGCCGGCAAATTTGTTCCAGGGAAAGACCGGCGACTTGACGTAGAAATACGTTCCGGTTTCGAGGTCTTTTCCGCTGGCCAATTGCCTGGGCAGCAGCTCGCGCAACTTGCGGCCGGTCATCAGCCGCGCAGCCACCTTGGCCAGCGGAATTCCGGTGGCCTTGGAGACATAGGGAACCGTCCGCGAGGCGCGCGGATTCACCTCGATGACATACACGTGATCCTGGCCTTCGGCATCGCGCTGAATGGCAAACTGCAGGTTGACCAGGCCGACAACCTCGAGCGCCAGGGCGAGCTTGCGCGCATAGGTGCGCAACACCTCGAGCGTCTCCGTGCGAATGTCCACGGCGGGCAGCACACACGAAGAGTCGCCGGAGTGAATGCCGGCCTCTTCGATGTGCTGCATGATACCGGCGATGATCACATCTTCCGAGTCACACAGCGCATCGACGTCCACTTCGATCGCATTCTCGAGGAAGTGATCGACGAGCACCGGGCGTTCCTGAGAATACTCGACCGCCTGCTTCATGTATTGGGCAACCGCCTCGGCGTCGTAGGCAATCACCATGGCCCGTCCGCCTAACACATAACTCGGACGCACCAAGACCGGATAGCCGATGCGCTCGCCGATGGCCAGCGCCTGTTCGACGCTGGTGGCCGCGCCGCCGGCGGGCTGCGGAATTTGCAATTCGTTGAGCAGTTTTCCAAAGCGCTTGCGATCCTCGGCCAGATCGATCGACTCCGGCGAGGTGCCGATGATGGGCACGCCAGCCGCCAGCAGACGCTTGGCGAGATTGAGCGGCGTCTGCCCGCCGAACTGGACGATCATGCCGATTTCAGCGCCCGATTGCGCCTCGTGGTTGTAGATGGCCAGCACGTCTTCCAGCACCAGCGGCTCAAAGTAGAGCCGGTCGCTGGTATCGTAGTCGGTCGAGACGGTCTCCGGATTGCAGTTGACCATGATGGTCTCGTAGCCGTCTTCGCGGAGCGCAAAGGCCGCATGGCAGCAGCAGTAATCGAACTCGATGCCCTGGCCGATGCGATTCGGCCCGCTGCCGAGAATGATCACCTTCCTGGTCTGCGTCGGCGGCGCTTCGTCCTCTTCGTCATAAGTCGAATATAAGTAGGGAGTCATGGACTCAAACTCGGCCGCGCAGGTATCGACTAACTTGAAGACCGGCTTGATGCCCTTGCTTTCGCGCAGTTCCCTCACCTGCTGCGTGCCGGCGTGGCCTTCGAGCTTCCACTCCATCGCGATGCGCTCGTCGCTCAGGCCGAGGCGCTTGAGCTGGCGCATTTCTTCTGTTCCGATCGTCTCCGGCGTGGTCTGTGCAATGGCGCTTTGCGCCAGCGTGATCTCGCGCATCTGATGCAGGAACCAGGGGTCCATGCCGGTAAGCCGCGCCACTTCGCGCACACTCATGCCGCGCTCGAAGGCGAAGCGGATATACTCCAGCCGCTCCGGCCGCGGAGTGACCAGCATCTGCGTCAGCCGCCGCGGCTCCAGCACTTCAGCGCCGGTCTTCTTGCCGGTTTCGAGCGCCCGCCAGGCCTTCATCAGCGCTTCCTTGAAGGTGCGTCCGATGGCCATCACCTCGCCCACCGACTTCATCTGCGGGCCCAGCGTCTCGTCGGAGCCGGGAAACTTTTCGAACTGCCACTTGGGAATTTTCACCACGACATAATCGATCGTCGGCTCAAAACAGGCCGGAGTCTTGCGCGTGATGTCGTTGGGAATCTCGTCGAGCGTGTAACCCACGGCTAACTTCGCGGCGATCTTGGCAATTGGGAAGCCAGTAGCCTTGGACGCGAGAGCCGAAGAGCGCGAGACGCGCGGATTCATCTCGATCACCGTCATGCGGCCATCGACGGGATTGACCGCAAACTGGACATTCGATCCGCCGGTCTCGACGCCGATCTCGCGCATGACGGCGATCGCGGCGTCGCGCATCTTTTGGTACTCGCGGTCGGTGAGCGTCTGCGCCGGAGCGACGGTGATCGAATCGCCGGTATGCACGCCCATGGGATCGAAGTTTTCTATAGAACAAATAATGATGACGTTGTCGGCGAGGTCGCGCATCACCTCGAGCTCGTACTCTTTCCAGCCCAGCACGCTCTCTTCGATCAGGCACTCATGCACCGGCGAAAGGTCGAGTCCGCGCGCCAGAATCTCCATCAACTCTTCGCGGTTATAAGCAATGCCGCCGCCGGTTCCGCCCAGCGTGAAACTGGGACGAATCAGAACCGGAAATCCTAACTTCGCGGCAAACTCCAGGCCGTCGCGCAGGTTGTTCACGAGCGCCGATTTCGAAACATCGAGGCCGATGCGCAGCATGGCGTCTTTGAAGAGCAGACGGTCTTCGGCCTTTTTGATGGCTTCGAGTTTGGCGCCGATCAACTCGACGTTGTACTTGTCGAGGATGCCGGCGTCGGCCAGATCGACGGCCAGGTTGAGCGCCGTCTGTCCGCCCACCGTCGGCAGCAAGGCAAACTTGCCGGGGGCTTTGCCTTCGGCTCCTGGAATGGCGATGCCGGGTCCGCCGGCAAGCATCTCCGATTCAAGGCGGATGATCTCCTCGACGTACTCGACGGTGAGCGGCTCGATGTAGGTGCGGTCGGCGAGATCCGGATCGGTCATGATGGTGGCCGGGTTGGAGTTGACCAGCACCACCTCGTAGCCCTCCTGCTTGAGAGCCTTGCAGGCCTGCGTGCCGGAGTAATCAAACTCCGCCGACTGGCCAATCACAATCGGCCCCGAGCCGATCACCAAAATCTTCTGAATGTCATTTCTGCGTGGCATGGTCTAGTTTGAAACTCCTGTGATTGCCATGGCTCGCGCTTTGAGCGAGGTTAAAAGGTTTTCTACACCAAGTTCTGACGATGGCTGCGTATACTTCGCCATTCTTTGCGGACTTACTATTCGAAAGGATTAGGGCCGCGCTATCATACATGCCGCTCCCTGACCAGCTTTGTCATCAAAATCTCATACCGCTTGGCATATGAGGCCTCGCGGAACTCAGGAAACACTGGAAAGTGAGGCTCTTTAACACCGACCGGGCCCATTGACTCGCGCGACCTCTTCAAGCACCATCACATAGCCCAACCAATGACGCTGCGAAATAGTGAATGCCCCTTCCCGGTAGGCCGTCCAAATGTCTGTTGCGCTTTCCAATACTTCTTCCGTGCGATTATTGAAGTTATTGCCAAAGGAACCGACCTGCGACTTGAATTCCATCGCAGCAATCAATTGCCCCTTGCTGACAACCAGCAAGTCCCACTGCTTTTCCGCGCGGAACCATCCAGGCAGTTCAACCTTTTTGCCGAAGAAGATCTCGGACTTACCGATCTTGCACTCGACCAGAAAGTCCCGCACCAATTCGACAAATCCGTCCAGTTGCTTTCCGCCGGTAACCGCGGTGCGATTGCCCGCGTCTCTTGCGCCGGTCTTTGCACCTTGCCTCTGGGCTTGGCTTCCGCGCGTACCCCAAAACTGTTTGATGGCGCCGTGGAGTCGCTTCTCCCAATAAGGTTCCAAGCTCATGGCTCCTCAACCTCCGTCACCTGAGGCTGCCAGAAGAGCCCGCCCGTCTCGCGGTAGAAACGCGCCACGGACTGTTTGTGGTACTTTGCGCTGATTTCAAAACCGATGCTGTGCCGCCCGGTGCGAGCCGCTGCAATCGCATTGGTTCCCGAACCGGAGAACGGATCAACGACCACATCCCCGGCAAAACTGAACATCCGAATCAGCCGCTCGGCCAATTCGACCGGGTATGGAGCAGGGTGGTCCTTGGTCGAGGCCCCTGTAAGTCCGGTCCAAATCTGCTGAAACCAGTTTTGGTAATTCTCCGCGCTGATCACCGAGAGAAGGCGCTTGGCCGCAGTGGGTTTGCGGTAACCACCCGGCTTGCGGAACATCAAAATATACTCGACATCGTTCTTGATGACCGAGTTGGGCTCATAGGGCTTACCCAGGAAGCCGCCGCCGCCGGAGACCTCATAAACCGCGTTGGCAATCTTGTGCCAGATGATCGGCGCAAGATTGTCGAAGCCGATCTTGCGGCAAAGCTCCTGAATCGAGGCGTGCAGCGGCACCACCGTGTGGCGGCCGTCGTTCTGCCTGCGCGAGAGGCAAACGTCGCCCACCACGCAGATCAGCCTTCCGCCGGGAACCAGCAAATCGAAGCAGCGCCGCCAGACGCGGCTCAGCTCGGCGAGAAACTCATCGTAGCCGCTCACATGACCAAGCTGCCCATTGGCCTCGTCGTACTTCTTCAGTGTCCAATAGGGCGGCGAAGTCAAAACCAGATGGACGCTCTCCTGGGCGAGAGAGAGCATCTGCCGTGCGTCTCCGCGCACCAGATAATGGCTGGTAGGAATGCTGAGCAGAGCTTGCTCCAACAGGCTCATCGCAGCCGAGTCGCGCGCCAGTCGAGGAATTTCGGTCTGTTCGAGCGACTCAAATTGGAGCGGCTCCGGCAAGAAGGAAGAGAGGTTCAACTCCGGGATGATGATTGTTCCCGGCTCCGGCTCTTCCCGTCTGGCAGCGAGTCCGCTCATGATTTCCACTCCTCCATCATTTTGCGGAAGTCGTGGAAGAGGTAGTTGGAGTCGTGCGGGCCGGGGGCGGCTTCAGGGTGGTACTGGACGCTGAACAGGGGCAGCGTCTTATGGCGCAGGCCTTCGAGCGTCTGGTCGTTCAAGTCCACGTGCGTCAGTTCCACTTCGTTCACGTTGATCGAGTCGGGATCGACGGCGAAGTTGTGGTTGTGCGCGGTGATCTCCACCTTGCCGGTAATCTTGTTCTGCACCGGATGGTTGCCGCCGTGGTGGCCGAACTTGAGCTTGTAGGTCTTTCCGCCCAAGGCCAGGCCGGTGAGCTGGTGGCCTAAACAAATTCCAAAAACCGGCACGCGGCCCATGAACTTGCGGATGGCGCGGACGGCGTAATCGACCGGCTCGGGATCGCCGGGACCGTTCGAGAGAAAAACGCCGTCGGGTTTGAGCGAGAGCACGTCCTCGGCCGTCGTCTCGGCGGGAACCACCGTCACCCGGCAGCCTTCGCGCGTGAGCATGCGCAGAATATTGCTCTTGATGCCGAAGTCATAGGCCACCACGTGCAGGGGCTCGCGCGCTTGTGCGTCCTGATCGAGAGCCGTAGCCAAGAGGGGTTCGCCCGTCTGGTTGCGGCTGTCGGTCTCGTCGAAGGCGTAGACCGACTTGGTCGAGACAACGCGCGCGAGATCGGTCCCGTCCATCTTGCGAATGCCTCTCGCCTTCTGAACGAGGGTTTCCGGATCGACCGCTTCAGTCGAGATTACGCCGCGCATCACACCATGGGTGCGAAGGTGGCGCACCAGGGCGCGGGTGTCGATCTCGGCCAGCACCGGAACCGAATAGCGCTCCATGTACTCGTCGGCGACCTGCTCGGAGCGCCAGTTGGAGCTGACGAGGGAAAATTCGCGGACGATCAGGCCCTCGATATAAGGCCTGGCCGACTCGTTATCCGCCTGGTTGGTGCCGTAGTTGCCGATCTGCGGGTTGGTGAGAACCACGATTTGGCCGGCATAGGAGGGATCGGTTGCGATCTCCTGGTAGCCGGTAAGGGAAGTATTGAAAACGACCTCGCCCTGGCATTCGCCCGGGTGTCCATAGCCGTGACCACGGAAGATGCGCCCGTCTTCGAGCGCTAATATAGCCTGCATCGCCTCTCCGGAGAGTGGATTCTATCGATTTTAACAGTTTTGAAGAGCCCGTGCCGGTGAAAATCCGGCATCACCGGCGCACCCTACCGCACGACTCCGGCATCGCGCTCCGGCCAGTAGATGAAGACCGCCTTTCCGTAAATAAGTGAACGCTTTACGGGACCGAAGTCGCGGCTGTCGGAGGAGACCGAGCGGTGGTCGCCCATCATGAAGTAGTCGTGCGGAGGAACGACCATTTCGGCCATCGAGCGGGTGTCGCGATAATCCTCTGGAACGTACTTTTCGCGCTGCGGCACGCCGTTGATCCATACCACGCCGTGGTCAATCCAGATCCGGTCGCCGGGCAGGGCGACCACCCGCTTGATGTAGCTCACCTCGGGGTCAAGCGGGTAGTGAAAGACCACCACGTCGCCGCGGTCGATGGCCGCGATGCGGTAGACGAACTTGTTGATGAAAAGCCTGTCGTTATTCTCCAGCCGCGGCAACATGCTGGTGCCTTCCACGCGCACCGGCTGGTAAAGGAAGGTGATGATGAGCACCGAAACGGCGGCGGAGAACAGGATGTCGCGCAGCCACTGGCCGATGCCACCCGCTTTGAGGGGTGGCGCTGGGGGCGGCGCCTGGTTCAGTTCTGCCCCAGGCGCAGCCACTTCATGGGGTTCGGGAAAGTTGGGGGAGGGCGTTTCCATCTCTTCCTTTTTTTAGAATGAATGACTTAAAGTCGTTCTCCGGCTAAAGCTGGGCACAAGCATAGATTGAGAGGCTAAAACCCCTGACCGGTTTCAGCAAATTTCGAGCAACTCCGGGTGCGAAGTGCAGCCAACTTTGCGTCTGTTTAGAGTGTAATCGCTCGCCCGCGGGCAGGACCAGGGATTCGGAAACAGGGGCAGAGCCGTTTGAAAGGCGATTTCCTCGGGGGCTAAACAAGCCGCGGAAAAACTCCCATTGCGGGGAAAAAGCGGGGAAAAACATCCCTCAGGGGCTAAAGCCCGCCCTTGATTCCCTCCATTTTCGGCACGACTGAAGTCGTGCCCTTTCAAAACAATGGATTTTTCCGCAGCCTGTAAAGCCCCTCATTTTGCAGCGTTTTTGTGCGGGCTCAAGCCCATCCACTTCGGCTCATACCCGTATTCTTCAGATAAGCCGCATTCTTCGACTCATGCCCGGACCCTTCAAACTGACCCACTGCCGGAAAACGGGCGATGCACGGGCACATCCGCCCGGGCTGCCGTCGCCGTCTACCCGGCTCCCGTCCTGCCGCGATACTCTTAAAGCCAACGTGATCAAAGAAAACGAACAAGCCGGTGCTCCCGAGACCCCGCCTTTGGACAGGGCTTCGAGCGAATTGACGCCGTTCATGCGCCAGTGGACGGCGGCCAAACGGGAGAATCCCGACGCGCTGCTGTTTTTCCGCATGGGGGATTTTTACGAGCTGTTCTACGACGATGCGGTGACCGTGAGCCGGGAGTTGCAACTCACGCTGACGGCGCGCGACCGGGAGCGTTCGCAGCCCATGTGCGGCGTGCCGTATCACGCGGTGGAAAGCTACCTGACGCGCCTGCTGCGGATGGGCTACCGCATCGCCATTTGCGACCAGATGGAAGACCCCAAGCTCACCAAGAAGATTGTCCGCCGGGAGGTGACGCGGGTGCTGTCGCCGGGGACCGCGCTCGACGCCGGGCTGGGGCAGGAGCAGAACAATTTTCTGGCGGCGTATTTCGAAGCTGGGGGCGAGGCTGAGAAAAACCCTTCCTCGGGGGCAAAAGCCCGCTCCGATTCAGCTTCAGCGCTGTACGGGCTCAAACCCGCGCCCGCCACGGGAACGGGTTCTTCTTCGGCTAGAGCGAACAGGGAGAAGAGCAGGCTGGTGTGCGCGGTTGCGCTGCTGGACGTTTCCACCGGGGAGTTTCGCACGGCCGAGTTTGCGGGCGCGGCGGCGCGTCAGCAGGCGACCGACGAGATTCTGAAAGCGGGTTCGAGCGAGGTCCTGGTGGCCGCGGGCGCCGAATTGCCGCAGCAACTCGAACGGATTCCCGCCAGGACGCGGGTCGAGGACTGGGTTTGGACGCGGGAGTTTGCGGTTCCGCTGGTGGAGCGCCAGTTGAATGTGCGCTCGCCCGAAGGCTTTGGGCTCAGCGAGCACCCGGCGGCGGCAATTGCGGCCGGCGCGGTGCTGCACTATGTGCGCACGACGCAGAAAAACGAGGCGCTGCATATTGACACTCTGCGCTTCGAGGAGCACTCGACAGCTCTCGAACTGGACCCGGTGACGGTGAGAAATCTGGAGCTGGTGGGGCCGCTGTTTGCGGGCCAGGACAGCCGGGCGACGCTCTATCACACGCTCGACGCCTGCCAGACGCCGATGGGCAAGCGGCTGCTGAGGGCCACGATTCTGCGCCCGCTGGTGGACCCGGCCGCGCTCGAAGCGCGCTATGAGGCGGTGGCCGAGGCGCATGGAGACCTGGTAAAGCGCGAGGAGATTCGCCAGGCTTTTTCCGGCCTTCTGGATTTGGAACGGCTGCTGGCGCGGATCTCTCTCGACTCGGCGGGACCGCGCGACGTGCGCGCGCTGGCCGCCAGCCTGAGCCGCCTGCCGGGATTGAAGACGGCGCTCGGTTTGATGCGGGCGGCGCGCTGGCGCGCATTATGGGCAGGGCTGGACCCGCTGGAAGACGTGACAGCGCGGATTACTTCCTCGCTCGTTGAAGAGCCGCCGCTGACGCTGGCCGATGGCGGGGCGATTGCGGCGGAAGTGGACGCGGAGTTGGATGAGCTGCGCACGATTTCGACCGCCGGGCGGCAGAAGATTGCGGCCATCGAGGAACGGGAGCGGGAAAGAACCGGGATAAGTTCCTTGAAGGTCCGGTATAACTCGGTTTTCGGCTATTACATCGAGATTACCAAGTCGAACTTAGCCGCTGCTCCCGCCGATTATGAGCGCAAGCAGACGCTGGTCAACGCGGAGCGGTTTACCACTCCCGAGCTGAAGGAATACGAGCGCAAGATTCTGACGGCGCATGAGCGCTCGATCGAGATCGAGAAGCGGATTTTTGCCGAGTTGCGGCGCGCCGTGCTCGAGGCCGCGGGCCGGATCAAGCGCGCTTCGGCAGCGGTGGCGGAGGCGGATCTCGTGGCCTGCTTTGCGCATCTGGCGGCGGCGCGGCGCTATGTGCGTCCCGTAATCAGCGAAGAGCCGGTGATCGAGGCGGTGGCCGCGCGCCATCCGGTGATCGAGCAGTGGATGGAGGAGACGCGCGAGGGAAGGTTCATCGCCAACGACCTTTACCTGAACGCCGCCGAGGATGGGCCGAGTTTGTTACTCATCACCGGTCCGAACATGGGCGGCAAGAGCACCTATCTGCGCCAGGCGGCGATGCTCGTTCTTCTGGCGCAGATGGGCAGCTTCGTCCCCGCCGAGAGCTTGCGCTTCGGACTGGTGGACAGGATTTATACGCGCATCGGCGCCAGCGACAACGTGGCGCGCGGGCGCTCGACGTTCATGGTGGAGATGACCGAGACGGCGACGATTCTCAACACGGCGACGAACAAATCTCTGATTTTGCTGGATGAGATGGGCCGCGGGACGGCGACTTTCGACGGGCTGTCGCTGGCCTGGGCGACGGTCGAATATCTTCATGCCGAGACTGGAGCGCGAACCCTGTTTGCCACGCATTACCATGAACTGACGATGCTGGCCGAGAAGCTCAAGCGGGTGAGGAATCTGCGCGTGGGCGTAAAAGAGACGGCAAGCGGGATTGTCTTCCTGCATAACATCGAGCCGGGCGCGGCGAGCAAGAGTTATGGCATCGAAGTGGCGCGGCTGGCGGGATTGCCCGCGGCGGTGATCGAGCGGGCCAGGCACGTACTGCGCCAGCACGAAAAGCAGGAGCGGCAGAGCGTGCAGGTGGAAACGACGGCCGAGCCGGTGCAGTTGACCATCTTCACGCCGCTCTCGCAGCGCATCGTGGACCGCATCGAGGCGACGGATGTCAATGAGCTGACTCCGTTGCAGGCGCTGAATCTGCTGGAAGAGTTACAGCAGGAGTTGAAGGAGAAGGGATGAAGGCAACATTGCGCCAGGCGGCCGGGAGCCTGCTGGTGGTGGGGCTGGGAGCCGAAGAGCTCAGCGGCCTGGAGCGCGCGTGGCTCCGGCTGGTGCGGCCCGCCGGAGTGATTCTTTTCCGGCGCAACATTGCTGAGGCCAGACAAACGCGAGCACTGCTGAACGAGGCAACAGATTTGTGCGCAAGCAACAGTTTTCGTTGCGTGGACCTCGAAGGCGGAACGGTGGACCGGCTGCGCGACGCGCTGGCGCCGATGCCTTCAGCACA
>CAWBHO010000144.1:0-12427 GCA_963788415.1 uncultured Acidobacteriaceae bacterium
ATTTGCGCCTTCGACACCCGATCGATGAGCTCCTTGAGCGTCTCGGCGGGCAGCCTCTCGGCAAGGCCGATCGAGGCCTTGACACGCAGCTTCAGGGGAGCAGCGTTTCCCTTGAGCGTGTAGGTGCAGCAGACCCACTCCCGCAGCCGATCGATCTGCCCCTGGGCTTCCTTGATGCGGCAATGCAGCAAAACCAGGAACTCGTCTCCGCCCCAGCGTCCGATGGTGTCCGTCGAGCGGCAAACGGAACGCATCTTGGCGGAAAACTGCTTCAACAGCTCGTCCCCCACCAGATGACCGTGCTCGTCATTGACCCGCTTGAACTGATCGATGTCGAGAATGGCCACGCAGAACGGAGCGGCTGCATGAAGGGATTGCTCGATCTGCCCTTCGATCCACATCCGGCTGCTCAACCCGCTGAGAGCATCGCGCGAGGCAATCTGCTCGGCTTCTTCCAGCCGCTGCTGATAGTTCGACACCTCATCCCGAAGCCGCTCGATGGCCGCCTTGCCTTCCGAGGTCATCCGGTCGATGGAACTCTTCAGATCCGAGGCGCTCTTCTTGATCGTCTCTTGAATCTGGGTCAGATCTTCAAGATTGGCGATGTGCCGGAGCTGCGTCGTGACCTCGGTGATCTGATCGGCGCAGCGCTGGTCCCGCTGGCCCACCGATTCGGCGGTCTGGGCCATGAGCACCAGCATTTCTTTCACTTCTTTGGTTTTTTGCCGGTAGTGGGTGGAGGCCTGACGGCCCCAGCCCTGTAGTTGTTCCCGCACTCCGGATTCGACTTTGGCCACGCTCTCAGAGCTGACTTCCCTGCACAGCGCATCTCCAAGCCTGCCCAGGCCCTGCTTCAGTTTCTCGCCCAGCGCCGGACAGGCATCCTGTCCGCAGTTGCCCATCTCCACCAATGCGGAGCGATAGGCGGCCAGGGCGACCGGCAAAAGAGTCTCGGATTCCGGCCTCGCTTGCACGGACTCGGAACTCGCCTGCACTGATTCCGGCTTTGCCGGACCGGATTCGGGCTTCGCCTGTTCGTCGGAGACCGCCTGCGTCTGCTCAAGATAGCGCTTGATCGAGATCATCTGCCCTCGCAAACGGTGGCCGGCCGAACGACTCGATCGCGGACGGACACCCTTGCCGGTTATCGGCATCTTCCCTGCTTTTCATGAGCAGAGACTTTGCCCTCGCTCGCCATCCGCGACCGGAGTTAGAGCCGTTTGAAGGCAACCCTGACCGCTTCCCGAAACGGATCTGTCAAAAATCAATAAGGGTAGAAAAATAACTGTTGCGGTTCGCCTTTCATTCGCTATAATGCGCCCATGGCTGTCACTCGAAGGCAAAAAGAGGTTCTCGATTTTCTGGAGTCGTTTGTCCTGCGCAACGGCTACTCCCCGTCCTTTGAGGAGATTGCGCGCGGCATGGGGCTCAAGAGCCTGGCCACCGTGCACAAGCACGTCACCAACCTCGAGAAGAAGGGGTTGCTGGACCGCGTCCACAATCGCAGCCGCTCCATCGACGTGCTGCCGCCAGGCGCCAGGAGCCGCAGCAGCGACCGGTTGCCGCTGGCCGGACGAATCGCCGCCGGACTGCCCGTCGAGACGAGCGAGACGCCGGAGACCATCTCCCTGCATGACGTGGTGGGCAATCGCGACGTCTTCGCTCTCGAGGTGCGCGGCGACTCGATGCGCGACGAACATATCATCAGCGGCGATTATGTGCTGGTGGAGCGCACGCGCACGGCACGGCAGGGCGAGATTGTGGTAGCCCTGGTGCGCGGCTCGGAGACCACGTTGAAGCGCTTCTACACAGAGGGAAATCTGGTGCGCCTGCAACCGGCGAACGTGGAGATGGACCCCATCTACGTTCCGGCCGCGCAGGTGGCGATTCAGGGCCGTGTGTTGGGCGTGCTGCGCAAGTACCACTAGGCCGTTGGCCGGATCATCCCCTCGTTCCCTCCATGAATCCGGTTTCGCCGGGTTCCGATCCCGGGATCGACCGTTGCATGGAACGAGCCCATGCGGCCAGAGACCCGGTTGCGATAAGCGCGCGCGGCCTCGCCCCTTGGAGCCGGATTTTGTGCAGCCGGACCACGGTGTTCTAATCGTTTCATGGCAAGTCTCGAAAACTTCCGTCTGGTGGTCTTTCGAGCGGTTGCCGAAAAGCTCAGCTTTCGCAAGGCCGGCGAAGAGCTCTACCTCACGCAGCCGGCGGTGAGCCTGCAGATCAAAGCGCTTGAAGAAGATCTTGGCGTTTCTCTTTTTCACCGCGCGGGGGGGCGCATCGCTCTCACCCCGGCAGGGAAACTGTTGCTGGAGTGCGCCGAGCGGGTGAATTCCCTTCTCGCAGAGGCCGAAGACGGAATCGCCGCCCTCCACGGAGAGCACGCTGGCCAACTGGCGTTGGGCGCATCGACCACCATTGCTCAATACGTTCTTCCGCGCGTGCTGGGCGATTTCCGGCGCGCACATCCCGACATCCACCCTACCTTGATCAGCGGCAACACCGAACAGATCGTCAGCGCCGTGCAAAAGCAGCGCATTGCCTTCGGTCTCATCGAAGGTCCGGCGCGCAGCCGCGACGTCAGGACGGAGCCATTCCTCACCGATGAACTGGTTCTGATCGTCTCCACCGCGCATGAGTGGGCGGAGCGCAAATCCATCGGCAGCGCGGAGATCGCCGCCATGCCTCTGCTCATGCGCGAACGCGGATCGGGCACAAGGCATATTCTCGAAATGGCGCTCGAGCGGCAAGGCCTCAAGCTGAATTCGCTGCAAATCGTGATGGAGCTGGATTCGACCGAGGCCATCAAGTCCGCCGTGGAAGCGGAACTGGGCATTGGATTCGTCTCGCGCTGGGCGATTGCCAAGGATTCAAGGCTCGATCGCAGCTTCAAGATTGTCGAGGTTGAAGGTTTGAATATCTTGCGCGATTTTCTGGTCGTGCAGGCATCGGGCCCCGAGCCGCCCGGACTGGCCATTGAATTTCGCAAATTCCTGTTTTCGCGCGTGAACAGGCAGAGAGCCCTGGCCGCGCGCCGGCGCCGGTAACCTTCCTGGCCCATAAGAAGCGCAAATGGGCGATGAGAACTTCTGCTTAGACCTGGACAGATTCGTCAGTAACACTGGATGTGTGTCCAAGAATGTATTTTTCATTGGTTTAATCCTTTGCGCCAGCGGATTGTTCTCTCCACCCATGGCGCTTGCCGCGGGGCTCGTTTACGGATTCTCTTTCGTCCACCCCTTTCATCTCGAAGCCAGAAAGCTCTCGAAAATCTTGCTCCAGGCCTCGGTCATTGGCCTGGGCTTTGGCATGAACCTGCAGCAGGTTCTCAGCGCGGGCAGCTCGGGCTTCATCTATACGGCATTCGGCATCACCTTTGCGCTGCTGCTCGGATGGGGATTGGGGAAAGTGCTGCATGTGCACAAGAGAATCTCCTTCCTCATCTCGGCCGGCACCGCCATCTGCGGCGGCAGCGCCATTGCCGCCGTGGCTCCGCTCACCAATGCCAGCCAGGAAGAGATTGCCGTCTCGCTGGGAACGGTCTTCGTGCTGAACTCCGTCGCCTTGCTCACCTTTCCTCTCATCGGCTCCGCACTGCACCTGACCCAGACGCAGTTTGGCCTGTGGGCCGCGCTGGCCATCCACGACATCAGTTCCGTGGTCGGCGCCGCGGCAAAATATGGCGTTGTGGCCCTTTCGGTCGGCACCACCGTCAAGCTGGCGCGCGCGCTGTGGATCGTTCCGGTGTCAATCGGAACCGCGGCCTTCCACCGCAGCAAGGCACAGGTGCAGTGGCCCTGGTTCATACTCTTCTTCTGCCTGGCCGCGGTGGCCAACACTTACCTGCCTGTCTTCGATGCCGTCTATCCCAGCCTGCGGCACCTGGGCATTATCGGGTTGACCGCCACGCTCTACCTGATTGGAACCGGCCTGTCGATGAAGACTCTCCGCCAGGTGGGCGTCCGCCCGCTCTTGCAGGGCGTGATACTGTGGATCGTTGTCGCGGCCGGGTCGCTGGCTCTGATTCGCGCCGGTTGGATTCATCTCTAACTGGATGGCAGAGGCCAGTCCGTGCCATCGAGATTCAGCGAGCGCGGGCTTGCTTGCTCGCATATGGGAAAGCTCTGGCCTGCGCCCTGCCGCGCATTTTCATCCGGCCAGATGCCCCGGCTTCGGGCTCCTGTATAATTTCCTCCGAACAGAAGGAGCTCGTGCACGCATGAACAGAAACAAACCGGGAAGAATGAGGATACTCTTGTCGAAAATCTCCACTGTGATCACCGCCGGCGCAATCGTTCTTGCCCCCGGCGCCCTCTCAGCCCAGGCCGCTGAAGCGGGCTTTGGCCCCGCCAACCCTTTCTACGCGCCCAGCACGCTGCCCTTCCAAGCTCCTCCTTTCGACAAGATCAAGGACGCCGATTATCAGCCAGCCATCGAAGCCGGCATCGCGCAGATGATCGCCGAAACGCGCGCCATCGCCGACAATCCCGCCCCGCCGACTTTTGAGAATACCTTCGTCGCAATGGAAAAAAGCGGCCGGCTGATCAACCGCGTGATGGGCGTCTTCAACGGCGTGAGCAGCGCCAACATGGACCCCGTGCTGCAAAAAGTGCAGGACGAGGAGGCGCCCAAGCTGGCCGCCATGCAGGATGCGATTTACCTTAACTCCAAGCTCTTCGCGCGCGTCTCCAAAATCTACGAGGAGCGGCACACGCTCGGTCTTGATCCCGAGTCGCTGCGCCTGGTGGAATACGACTACCAGGAATTCGTGCTGGCCGGAGCGAAACTGTCGGACGCCGACAAGGCCGATCTGAAGAAGCTCAACGAAGAGGAAGCCAACCTGACAACGGCCTTCATCTCCAAGCTGCTGGCCGCCACCAAGGATGGGGCCTACGTGACCGAGGACAAGGCGGCGCTGGCCGGGCTGAGCGCAGCGCAGTTGGCCGAAGCCGCGCAAGCCGCCAGCGATCGCAAGGTGAAAGGCTGGGTGCAGCCCCTGCAGAACACCACCCAGCAGCCAGAACTTCAATCGCTCACCGACCGCACCACGCGTAAGGCGATCTTCGAGGACTCCTGGAATCGCGCCGAGCGTGGCGACGCAAACGACACGCGCGCGACCATTGCCCGCCTGGCGCAGTTGCGCGCTCAGAAGGCCAGGCTGCTTGGCTACCCGACTTCGCGGCGTGGAGACTGGCTGATCAGATGGCCAAGACTCCGCGAGGCAGCGCTCGAAGTTCATGGATGCGCTGGTTCCGGCGGCGACGGCCAAGGCTGCCGGCGAAGGCAAGGACATTCAGGCCCTGATCGATACGCAGAAGGGCGGATTCATGCTAAGCCTGGGACTGGGACCTCTATTCCGAGCAGGTGCGCAAGGCCAAGTACGATCTGGACGAGGCCCAGGTCAAGCCCTACTTCGAGCTGAACAACGTCTCGAAAAATGGCGTCTTCTACGCCGCGCATGAGCTCTACGGGATCACCTTCAAGGAGCGCAAGGACATTCCCGTCTACAGCCCGGACGTCGGGTCTTCGAAGTGTTCGACGCCGACGGCAAGCCGCTGGCGCTCTGGTACTGCGACTACTTCAAGCGCGACAACAAGAACGGCGGCGCGTGGATGGACGAGTTCGTTGGCCAGTCCAAGCTGCTGGGCACGCTGCCGGTGGTCTACAACGTGGCCAACTTCACGAAACCCGCGCCCGGCGAGCCCGCGCTCATCAGCTTCGACGATGTGACCACCATGTTCCATGAGTTCGGTCACGGCTTGCACGGCATGTTCGCCGACACCGAATATCCCAGCCTTTCGGGAACCAATGTGCCCCGCGATTTCGTCGAGTTCCCTTCCCAGTTCAACGAACACTGGGCGAGTGATCCGGCAGTCTTCAATCACTACGCGCGCAACTACAAAACGGACGCGCCTATGCCCGCCGAGCTGGCCGCAAAACTGCGAAAGGCGGCCACTTTCAATCAGGGCTATGCGCTGACCGAGATTCTGGCCGCCGCCGAGCTCGACATGCAGTGGCACACGCTCCCGGCCAGCGCTCCGCTTCAGAATCCCGACACCTTTGAAGTGGCTGCGCTTGAAAAAACTCACCTGTGGCTGACCGCCGTTCCGCCGCGCTATCGTTCCAGTTACTTCATGCACATCTGGGGCAACGACTACCAGGCCGGCTACTATGCCTACCTGTGGTGCGAGATGCTGGACGACGACGCCTTCCAGTGGTTTCTGGACCACGGCGGCCTGACGCGCGCCAACGGCGACCGTTTCCGCCGCATGGTGCTGGCCAACGGCAACACCGAAGACCTGGCCAAGATGTATGCGGACTGGCTCGGCGCCGAACCCAACATCGGTCCCATGCTCAAGGCGCGCGGTTTAGAACCGGCGGCACATTCAAAATAGCCCGGAGGGGCACAAGCCGCATCCGCGGGATGTGCCCCTTAGAGCATTTTCGGAATTCGGAAATGGTGTAAACCGGAATTTTACCGGTATCCCACCCATTCCGCGGAAAAACGCGGAATGGGTGGGGCACGGAAGTCTACATCGAAAGCTGAATTGCTCTAAAAGCTCACGACACTGGCGCGGCTGGCCTGGACTAGGAACTTCTTCTTCCACTCCGGGCCGGAGTGCTTCTCGGCAAGCGCGACCGCGATGTGCTCCGGGGTGATGCCCAGATCCCGGCTGCGGCCCAGCCCCTGCAGGCAGGACGGGCAGTTGGTGAGCACCGTCGCCTTTTCGCCGTTGAGGATTGCAGCAAACTCCTCGCGCTTGCGGTGCAGCATGGAATCGGTGATGTCGGGCCGCGAGAGCGAGAGGGTTCCGGCCTCGGAGCAGCAGTGCTCTACCGGAGTTACGACGCCGAATCCGCCGATCTTCTGCAAAATTCCGGCCGCCTTACCGTCCAGCGAGTCGTGGCAGGGGGCGTGATACAGATAGTTTCCCGTGCCCTCGATGCGCAGGCCGCGCTCCAGCATGTAGGCTCCCGCGTCCACGATCCGCTTGAACAGTTTTTGCGTATCCATTCCAGCAAGTCCTTCGCGGCAGGTTCCGCACGTGACCACGCAAGCGTCAAAATCGAGATAGGAAAACATATCGCGAATCTGCGCAAACAGAATGGAATCGCGTAAAACGGTGCGCGAATGCTGAACGGTTTTGGCATTCACGTGGGCCGGAAAGCCGCAGCAGAGAAAGGGCGGCGGCAGAACCACGCGCGTGTCCATCTCCAGCAGCATATGAATCGTGGCCATGGAAATGTCGGAGAACAGTCGCTCGGAGCCGCACCCCGGGAAATAGAAGACAGTCTCCAACTCCTGCGCAGCGCCGTTTTCTTTGGGCGCGGGCTCAAAGAACAGAGCTTGATTCGGCTCGCAGTTCGGCAGCACGTCGCGCAAGGTCTCGGAGGGGTAAGAAGGAAGCGAGGAGCGCAGCATTTGCAGCGGATAGAACTGCGAAGCTCCATTCGAAGGCTGCAACGGAGCGACAAGCTTCGCGGCCAGACGCTGCGCCGCGCCGCCTAGCTGAATCACGGAGGCACGGAAGATCTTGTTATAGGCCGGCGAGTGGCTGTCCAGATAACTCAGCGTCAGTTTGGTGGCCGGAGGCGTGTGCTTGTAACCCCAGCTGGAAAGAATTTCGCGCTCCAGAACCGAAACTTCGCCGGTATCGATATCGACCGGGCAAACAGGCAGGCACTTGTGGCAGATGGTGCAATGGTCGGCGACTTCCTCCAGCCACGGCAGCAGTTCGAAGCTCACCGAGAGTTTTCTTTGCGCGTCGTAAAGCAGCGCCTCGATCAATGAGCCGATGGCCAGATTCTTGTTGCGGGGATGAAAGAACATGCCGCGCCCCGGGTGATAGACGCAGCAATTCGGCTTGCATTTTCCGCAGCGCACACAGTGCGCAATGCGATGGGAAAGCTCTTCCAACTGACCGTGCTGGAGAATGCGGGCTTCAAGTTCCAGCAGGTTGAACGAGGGCGTGAAGATGTGGTCGAGCACCTGGTAATCTTCGAGCTTGCCGGGATTCATGAGGCCGCCGGGGTCGACCTCGCGGCGATAGGCGGCCAGCTCCTCGATGCGCTCGGGCTCCAGGTATTTGAGCTTGGTCACGCCGATGCCGTGCTCGCCGGAGACCACGCCACCGAGCGCAATCACCTTGGCCATCACCTGATCGATTCTGCGGTCCACGCGCTCCAGCATCGCCCGGTCGTTCGAGAGCACCGGCACGTTGACGTGCACGTTGCCATCGCCGGCGTGCATGTGCGTAGCCATCACAATGCGGCGGTTGCGTACCTCGTGATGCGCCCGCTCGAGCGCCTCCAGCCCCGACGGGTATCCGCGCACCAGGCGGTCCAAGCGATGACGAAACTCCTGGAAGACGGTGAGCGAACGCAACGTTTTCGCGTCCAGGCTCTCGGCCTGTTCGCAAAACGCGGCGCAGAGTTCGACCCCGGCGGAGATCTTGCCGGCAAATTGCTCGGCGTCCTCGGTGGCCGTGGGCGACCTCAGAATTTCTTCCGCGCGCTGGGCAAATTGGAGCTGCGAGAAGCGTTCTTCTTCGATGTTGACGGTATCGACGAAATGGGCAAACTCGGCCAATGCCTCGAGCGGAAGGACAATGTCCTCGTTCATCTTGAAGGCGTTGGTGCGGCGGGCAATGGCGCCGAACTTTTTGCGGTCCGCCCAGAAACGCTGCGCCTCGGCCTGGTCGCGAGCCACAAACAGCAAGGTGTTGGGATGCGCGGCCAGCAGCGCGCGCACGCGTTCCACGCCGCGGCCGGTTTGCTCATCGGAGTCGCCGGCAACATCGATGAGCAGCACGGCGCGCGGCGTCTGTGCGCGGGCCGCCTTCACCTTGTAGCCGATGGCGCGGATGTATTCGTCGTCGAAATGCTCCAGAGCCAGCAGCGCTTCCTCGCCGTCGGCGGGCAGCGGAAAGGCGCGCGCCAATTCGAGAATCACGCGGCTGGCCTCGTCGAAATCAGGCCCGAAAAACTCCAGGCACAAGGTCTGCTTTGCCTTGTACGCGGGATAAAGTACAAACTTGGCCGAGGTAATGACGCCGTCCGTGCCTTCTTTCTGCATTCCCGGAAGGCCGCCCAGCGCCTTGTTGGTGATGTCTTTCCAGAGTCCCGTTTTTGCGAATTTCCGTGCCGAGCAACTCGATCCGCTTCACTGGCGCATTTTCTTCGTTCAGAACATCGAAAGTGACCACGTCCTGGGGCAGAATCTTGCGCAGTTGATGGTTGGTGCGCCGCACGGTCCAGCCTCTGGCCGCCGGGCATGGCCATCCGCCATTCAAGCAGGTTGTCGATGCACGTGCCCCAGCGCACGGCGAGCTTGCCGCCCGCATTCTCCGCGATGTTTCCGCCCACGGTGCAGGCCCAGGCGCTGGTGGGGTCGGTGGCGAAGACCAGGCCGCGCTCAGCCGCATATTCCATGGCTTTTTCGGTAACCAGGCCGGCTTCCACCTCCATCACCGGAGCGGTGACCGCGCGCCCGTCCGCTAGCTGGAAGTCGCCCTGGCCGATGCCGCGAATGTGGTTGAGCCTCTCGGTATTGACCATGACGCAGCCCGAGCGCAAGGGCACCGCGCCGCCGGTCAAGCCAGTGCCCGCTCCGCGCGGGATGGCCTTGAGGCCGAGCCGGGCGATGGCCGCCAAGAGCGGCGCCACGTGCGCCTCTGACTCCGGCGTGACCACGGCGAGCGGAAGATGCAATCGCCAGTCGGTGGCGTCGGTGGCGTGCGAGACCAGAGTGAAAGGATCGAAGAGCACATTGCCGGCGCCGGCGATGGCGCCCAGTTCGCGCCGGATGCGGTTGCGCAGTTCGGGAGCGCCTTCCACATCGCTCTGAAACTCGGCAATCAGCTCCCGGCTTCTGGCCAGCGTGTCGAGCACCCGCTGATCGCCGTTTGCCCCGGCCGCGATGGCCTCGAAATCCTTGCCGATATTGGCAAAAAAGCGCCGGCGGCTGCCCGTCGAATCGACCAGTTCCTGAAAAAGATAGGGGTTGCGGCGGTGAATCAGCACGTCGCCAAAAATGCGCATGAGGCGGTGCGCGGAGCGGCCCGTGACGCGGGCGCTGCGTAGCTCGTCCAGAACGTGCACGGTCTCCGGGCCGAGCAGGAATGCAATCGCCTGGCGGTCGTCTGCTGAGGTGTAATTGAAGGGGATTTCGCGCGAGCTGACAGCAGGCAATGAGTTTTCGCCGGGAGCGGACGACATAAGCCAGTATAACAAATCGCCGTTTTTGAGGCGGTGCGCGTCCCTGGAATCCGGCTCGGAACGCCAGCCGCGCCCGCGCAGAGAAGCATTCTTGAAGTGCAAGCAACACTCTCGATCCGCCAGCCTCCCCGGCTTTCGACCTGAAATCCGCAAAATCCAGCAGGCCGATGAGGGCGCCTCAGGGAAATGATTGGTTTAAGCTGAAAAAAGCATGAAAGATTCAGCCGTTCTGCTCATCGACTGCCCGGACCAAAGGGGCCTGATCGCCCGTGTCTCTTCGATGCTCTACGAGCATGGCGCCAATATTCTGCACGCCGACCAGCATCAGGACCACGAGCCTGGGCCTATTTTTCATGCGCGTCGAGTGGGCTTTGGGCGCTCCGGCGGAGGGCGCCGTCGGACTGAAGGTCCGGCAGCCAGTCCGAAGGCCTTCGATCTCGAAGGGTTTCAGGCAGCATTTGCGCCACTGGCCGCCGAGCTGAAGATGCGCTGGCAGTTGACCTCGACGGCTCGCAGCGGCCCGCGCGTGGCGCTCTTCTGCTCGCAGTATCTGCACTGCATGGCCGACCTGCTGCACCGCTGGCGCTCGGGAGAGCTGCAGTGCGAGATTCCTCTCATCGTCTCGAACCACCGCGAAGTCGAGGCCCTGGCCGCCTTTTACGGCATTCCCTTCGAGCACGTTCCGGTGACCGCGGCCACGCGCGCCGAGGCCGAGCAGCGGCAGCTCGAACTGCTCTCCCAGCACCGCATCGAACTGGTGGTGCTGGCGCGCTACATGCAGATTCTTTCGCCCGGCTTCATTGCCCGCTACCCGTCGGCGATCATCAATGTGCATCACTCGTTTCTGCCCGCCTTCACCGGCGCCCGGCCCTACCACGCCGCCCACGCCCGCGGCGTCAAGCTGATCGGGGCCACCAGCCACTACGTCACCGAGGTGCTGGACGACGGGCCGATCATCGAGCAGGATGTGGCCCGCATCTCGCACCGCGACCAGGTGGAAGATCTGGTGGCGCGCGGCCGCGACCTGGAGCGGATGGTCCTCTCCCGCGCCGTCCGCTGGCATCTGGACCGGCGCATTCTGTGCTATGGAAACAAGACGGTGATCTTCGATTAAGGCGGAGAACAGAGAGCAGGGGTCAGAGATCAGCCGCTGGCTGCTGGCTTCAAGCTTTTAGCGGCACTGAGTTCACTCCGATCGTCCCTCGCTTTTGCATAAGAACCAGTTTGCGCCTGATCTCTGTTCTCTGATCTCTGATCTCTGATTTAGAATCTGCCTAGCATGAAGTGTCCTTATTGCGGCTTCGGGCAAGATCGTGTGGTGGACTCGCGGGAGAGCAAAGAGGCCGACTCCATCCGGCGGCGGCGAGCGTGCGAGCGCTGCAATCGCCGCTTCACCACCTATGAACGCATCGACGAAATCCCTTACATGGTGGTCAAGAAAGACGGCCGCCGTGAGCGCTTCGACCGCCAGAAGGTGCTCAGCGGCTTGTTGCGCGCCTGTGAGAAGCGGCCCGTGCCTTCCATCAACCTCGAGGCCATCGTGGACTCCGCCGAGGCCTTTCTGGTCGATGCTCCGGAGCGCGAACGGACGACCGCCGAAATCGGCGAGCTGATCATGGAGCACCTCAAGGGGCTGGACACGGTAGCCTACATCCGCTTCGCCTCGGTTTACCGGGACTTCAAGGATGTGCGCGAGTTCAAGGAAGAGCTGGAAGGGCTGCTGGGCAGCCGAACGGGCAAAGGCAAAAAGTGAAAGTAGCTGCTAGCCTTTAGCTACTAGCTTTTTCGTGCCGGATTTGCCCAGTCGAAGAAGCCAACGGAAGCAGGAACAGGCTAGAAGCTAGAGGCTAGGAGCTGAAAGATGACGCACAAAGTAACGCTGATTCCCGGCGACGGCATCGGCCCGGAAGTTACGCAGGCCGTGATCCGCATTCTCGAAGCCACCGGCGTCAAGTTCGAGTGGGAGCGGTTCGCCGCCGGCGCCGAGGCATTCGAGATCTTCGGCGAATACATCCCCGCCGCGCTCTACGAGTCCATCGAGCGGAACCGCGTCGCGCTCAAAGGGCCGGTCACTACGCCCATCGGCGGCGGCTTCAAGAGCATCAACGTTACCCTGCGCAAGAAGTTCGACCTGTTTGCCAACTTCCGCCCCATCAAGAATCTTCCCGGCCTTGAAACCCACTGGCCGGGCGTGGACCTGATCATC
>CAWBHO010000145.1:0-20890 GCA_963788415.1 uncultured Acidobacteriaceae bacterium
ACATTGCTGGATTGCGCTGGGTTTGCGATGATTATCTCGTCCATTGAGCATACGAGCAGCACCTTTGCCTGCGATGCTGGATTGAACTTTGCCCATGGTCGGGGGTTTCTATGGCGGCCTTTCGCTGCTGTTTTCCGGCGATTATCCTGGCGCAGAGGCCGCCTTTGGCGGCGTGGCTCGCGTGTTGCCGCTGGCCGAGGTCTTGAGCAATCAGGGAGTTGCGCTCGCCCGCCAGGGCAAAGACGGCATACCGTTGTTCCGCCGCGCCGTGGCGGCCGACCCCGATGGGGCAGACTATCATTTCAACCTGGCCGTGAGCCTCAAGCGTCGCGGTGACAGCGCCGAAGCCATGACGGAGCTGGCTCAGTGCCTCCGCCTGCGCCCCGGCGACACCGAGGCCCAGGCGGTGCAGCGGGCTTGGGAAGGTCCGGCCGCGGCTCATTCTCCGGCTCCCTCCAGCGTCGCAGATAGCGCCTCAAATGATGCGGCGGATGATGCGGTCGACGATGCGGAGGACGAAACCGTGGCCAGGATCGACCCGCTCGAACGCATCAAGCGCAGCTTCGACGCGGTTGCGTTTCGCCAGGCCGCCTCCGTGCTCAATGAGATGGAAGCCGCTCGATTGGCAGCGCTTTCACCGCTCGAACGCGCGCAAAAGCTTTCTTCCCAGGCCGCCGGCTACCTGGACCGCGGTCTGCTGCTCGAAGCCGAAAGACTGTATCTGGCCGCCGTGGCCGCCGACCCCCAGGCCGCCGTGGCCCACGCTGGCCTGGCCGAGGTTCACGAGCGCACCGGCGACGCCGCGGCTGCCCGCAAGCAAGCGGCCATTTCACTGGAACTTGGACCCTCCGTCGAGGCGTACCTGGTGCTGGGACGGCTCGACTTTGCGGCCGGAAACCTGAGCGAAGCCAAACAGAATGCCGCCGGCGCACTGAAGATTGATCCGTCCAACAGGCAGGCGCAGGAGATGATGCGGCAGCTCGAAGGCGGCAAGTAAGGCACTCCTGATTCTGTTCACCAGGCGCGGGGGCCTGATGGGCAGCGGTGAAGGCGGGGTTCAAGCGGTCAGGACCAAACGGCGATGGCCCGCAAGGAGCAAGCTTATGGGTTGGCAGCCACGCGGATTCGCACTCAGGGTTGGTCTGGTTTGGGCGGCGGGGCTGGCGGCCTGCGGATTGGCGTTTGCCGCGCCCGCTCCGCAACCGCTGGTGGACAAGTTTGTCCTTGCCGACACCATCCAGCCCGTCTCGGCCAATGAACTGAACCGGGCCATCGCCCGCGCCACGGCGGACGGTTCGAGCGCCCTGCTGGTCGAGCTGAACACGCCGGGCGGCCTGCTCGATTCGACCCGCTCGATGGTGGGCGCCATCCTCTCCTCAAAGGTTCCGGTGATCGTGTATGTGGCCCCGGCGGGCGCGCGCGCTGGGTCGGCAGGATTCTTCATCCTGGAGTCGGCTGACGTTGCCGCCATGGCTCCGGGCACCAACGCCGGCGCGGCCCATCCGGTGGTCGAATTCGGCCCCAAACCGGATGATGTCATGAACCAGAAGATCGAGAACGACGCCGAAGCCTTCCTGCGTTCCTACGTCACCAGCCGAGGGCGCAACGCTGTCGCCGCGCAAGAGGCCGTTCACTCTTCGCACTCCTACACCGCCCAGGAGGCGCTGGACCAGCATCTGATCGACCTGATCGCCCCCAGCGACCAGCAGTTGCTCAGCGACCTCGACGGCCGCACGATCACCCGCATGGACGGCAGCAAGGTCGTGCTCCATCTGGCTGGCGCGCGCATCGATCCGCTGCGCCTGACGATGCGCGAACAGTTGCTGGGCTGGCTGATCGATCCCAACATAGCGCTGTTGTTTCTGGTAGGCGGCGCGCTGCTGATCTATCTGGAATTCAACGCTCCCGGCACCATCGTTCCCGGCGCGCTGGGTACGCTGATGGTGCTGCTGGCGATCTTTGGGTTGAATCTGCTGCCCATCCGTTTTACGGCCGTGCTGCTGCTGGGGGCGGCGATGGTGTTGCTGCTGCTTGAGGCCAAATTCGGCGGCCACGGAGTGCTGGCTTTAGCTGGAATCGCCTGCCTCACCCTGGGCACTCTCACGCTGGTCGCCGCTCCGGTGCCGGAGATGGCCATTACCCCCTGGGTGGCCTTTGCGGTCAGCGCCGCTTTCGGGTGCATCACCGTCTTCCTCGTCCGCCTGGCGGCACGCGCCCGCCGCATGAAGGCGCGCATCGGCCCCGCGGCACTGGTGGGCAGCTTCGCCTCGGCCATGGAGCCGCTCAGCCCCGACGGACAGGCTCCTGAAGGCCATGTGCTGGTCGAAGGCGAAATCTGGAGCGCATGGGCATCAAGGCCCGTCGCGGCCGGCGCGTCGGTGCGCGTCGTGGGATGCGACCCGTACCGGCTGCACGTCGAACCGGCCGAGGCGCCAAAACCGCCCCTGCATTCGGCTTAAACGTGCTGGAGTACAATCCGTTCTGAGTGAAGGAGTCCCAATGCTTGATTCGCTGCCGTTTCCCATGCTGATCTTCGTGGTGATTATCGTGCTCTACCTAGTCAACTCCATCAAGATTCTGCGCGAGTACGAGCGCGGGGTGATTTTTCGGCTGGGCCGCGCCCTGCCCGTGGCCAAGGGGCCGGGCATCATCCTGGTCTTCCGGCCCTTCGACCAGATCGTGCGCATTTCGCTGCGCCAGGAGGTGCTCGAGGTCCCGCCCCAGGACGTCATCACCCGCGACAACGTCACCATCAAGGTGAACGCCGTGGTCACGCTCTACGTGGTGGACCCCAACGCGGCAGCCATCAAGGTGGTCAATTACGTCTACCAGACCTCGCAGTTCGCGCAGACCACGCTGCGCACCGTGCTGGGCGAAGTCGAGCTGGACGAGCTGCTCAGCCACCGCGACAAGCTCAACCTGCGCATTCAGTCCATCATCGACCAGCGGACCGAGCCCTTCGGCGTGAAAGTCATCTCGGTCGAAGTGAAACAGGTGGACCTGCCCGAGCAGATGCAGCGCGCCATGGCCAAGCAGGCCGAGGCGGAGCGCGAAAAACGCTCGAAGATCATCCACGCCGAGGGTGAGTTCAACGCCGCGCAGAAACTGGTGGACGCCGCCGCGCTGATGGCCACCCAGCCCATGACCCTGCAACTGCGCTATCTGCAGACCTTGTCCGACATCGGCGTCGAGAAGAACACCACGATTGTTTTCCCGCTGCCCCTGGAGATGATGACGCTGTTGAACAAGCTGAATATGACCGGCCCCGCCCGGCCAGAGCTCGACAAACCGGCCAGCACGGAGCCGGAGCAGTAGAGCAAATTCACTTTTTCTGTTGAGCAGTTTTGAAAGGGCATGGCTTCAGCCGTGCCGCAGAATCGAGCAAAATCAGCGGGCTTTAGCCCCGGAGGGATTCTTCTTCCTCGATACAAGAGAAAAATTGCTCTCAGGCGGGATACAAGAAACCGCTCGACAACAAGAGAAGAAATGCTCTGAGGCTTTTCAACCCCGCATCCACTCCGGCAGCCCCGAGGCAATAGCCGCTCGCACGGCCTCTGACAGCTCTTCGCGCGTGGCAAAGCCGGCTGGGTCGATGGGCGCGTGAAAGACAACGTGGGCCGTGCCCGGCTTGATGCGCGGGCTGCCTTTGGCCATCATCGTCTCGGTGCCCCAGATGGAAACCGGAATGCACGGCGCGCCGCTGTCCATGGCCAGAAAGAACGGGCCTTTTTTGAAGGGCAGCAGGCGGCCGTCCGGCGAGCGCGTGCCCTCGACAAATGTGGTGATGTGGATGCCTTTGGCCAGCAGCAGCTTGGCCGCCGCCACGCTCTTCTGCGCGTTCGATGCGCTGCCTCTTCGGTCCACGGGAATAAATTCCGCCAGCTTCATGGCGTAGCCCAGCGCGGGAAGCTTCATCAGCGAGCGCTTGAGAAACGAAGAAGTGCGGCCGGGAATGCGCGGAATCAGCGCCGGAGGGTCGAGATTGGAGACGTGATTGGACATGAAGATGCAGGCCGTCGACCGAGGCACAAGCTCCCGGCCCGCAACCTCCACGCGAATGCCCGCCATCCGCAGAGCCGTGCGCGCAATGGCATTCGAGACGCGGTAGAGCGGCATGATGTCGCCCGTCAGAGCAGCCAGGGGAATGAAGATCACCGCCGTGGGGATGCCGAGAACGAGAATGGTCGTCAGCGCCAAAAGTGAAGAGATCATCTGGTTCTTTCACAGGGCTGAAGGCTGCGTTCCCTGAGCCGCGCGGGCAGTTTCTCATAAATCCCGTCAAAACCGCCATTGGAAAGAATCGCTACCACGTCGCCGGATTCGAGCTGCGGCGCGATTTCATTCACGATGGCCTCCGCGTCGGGGCACAGCGAGGACGGGGTTCCGGCCGCATTCAGCGCCCGCACCACCTCTTCCGGGTTCAGCCGCTCGGCCTCGGGAATGCGCTGCTGCTGATAGACGCTGGCCAGCACCACGCGGTCGGCCAGGCGCAGGCTGTCGATCAGATCCGCTTCCAACACCTTGCGCCGCAGCGTGTTCGAGCGCGGCTCGAGCACCGCCCATAAGCGCGCCTGCGGATACACCGAACGCAGCGCCCGCAGCGTCTCGCGAATGGCCGTGGGATGGTGCGCGAAGTCCTCGATCACCGTGACGCCGCCGATCTGTGCGCGCACTTCGAGCCGCCGCTTTACGCTCTTGAAGCCGGCCAGCGCCTCGATGATCGCCTCTCGGCTCACGCCCTGCCCGAAGGCCAGCGCCGCCGCCGCGGTTGCGTTGAGCGCGTTGTGCTCGCCGGCTAACTGCATGGCTAACTCGGCCCATAACTCGCCACCGCGCCATACCTCCCAGCGCGTCAGCCCGTCTTCGTGGCGCAGATTCCGCAGGCGCCAGTCGGCGGCCTCAGAAAATCCGTAGCGTTCGACGCGGCAAAGCGCCTGCGCCACGCACTCGCCCACGTTTTCGTTGCCGTCGAAGGCCACAATCAGGCCGCGTCGGGGAACCAGGTTCACCAGGCGCTTGAAGGCCGTCTTCACCGCATCCAGGTCCGCGTAGATGTCGGCGTGGTCGAACTCCACATGGGTCAGAATCAGCGCGTCGGGAAAATAATGCAGAAATTTGGGCCCTTTGTCGAAGAAGGCCGTGTCGTATTCGTCGCCCTCCACGATGAAGGTGCGCGTGGGCCGGAGCTGAAAGCTGGAGCCGAAGTTTTCCGCCACGCCGCCGATCAGAAACGACGGTTCGAGGGCCGGAATTTCTCGCGCGGCGACTTGATAAATCCATGCCAACATGCTGGTGGTCGTGGTTTTTCCGTGCGTGCCGGCCACCACCAGCGACTCGCGCCCGCGCAGAAATTCGTCGTGCAAAAGGGCGGCCATCGAGGTGAAGGGAATGCGCTCGTCGAGCATGCGCTCGATCTCCGGATTGCCGCGCGACAGAGCGTTGCCGACGACGACGAGGTCTGGTGCCGGATCAAGGTTCGCCTCCGCGTAGGGCTCCATGACCGGAATGCCCAACCCGGCCAGCAGATCGCTCATGGGCGGATAAGCCGCCTTGTCGGAGCCGGTGATGCGGTGGCCCTGCAACTGCAAAAGCCCGGCCAGCGAGGCCATCGCAGTGCCGCAGATGCCGCTCAGGTGAATGTGCCGGGGTGATGAATTCTTTGGCTCAGCCGCGTGCGGGTCTGATCCCTGATCCCTGATCCCTGTCCCCTGCTTGTTCATCGCGTCACCGCCGCATCGATCAAGCGCAGTTGCGGCTCTTCCCGAAGCGTCAGCTCGGCTTTCACGCCGAAGGTCAGCGTGACGTTCTGGCGCGAAACGTGTCCGCTGCGCAGCCCGATGGCGATCGGCCCGGCGATGTCTTCGAAAGCGCGCAGAATCACCTCGTCCAGCAGCTCGGCAGACGAGTCCGGCGAGACGCAATCGGGCATTTCGCCGAAGACGACGCCGGTCACTCCCTCGAGCTTGCCCGCCTCGCGCAGTTGCCACAACATGCGGTCGATCTGGTAGGGCTTGGCGTTCACGTCTTCCAGAAACAGCAGTTTGCCTTCGGTCTGCGGCTCGAAGGGAGTGCCCAGCAATGCCACCAGAATGCTAAGGCAGCCGCCGTAAAGCGTGCCGCGCGCCTGGCCGTGGCGCAGGGTGCGCATTCCCTCGACCGCGCCCACCGAGTAAGGCGTGCCGCTCAAAGCCGCCCGGAGGCTGGGCAAGTGGACGCCGTCCAACTGCTCGGCGCTGGGGCGCGCAAAATCCGGCGCGAGCATGGGGCCGTGAAAGACCGGCAGCTCCGCCTGGTCGAGCAGCCACAACTGCAGCGCGGTCAAATCGCTGTACCCGATGAGGGGTTTGGCGTGTTCGGCGATCAGGTCCAGGTCCAGCCCGCCGAGCAGGTAATTGGACCCGTAGCCTCCGCGCGTCGAGAAGATGGCGCTCACCTGATCGTCGGCAAAGGCGTCGTGCAGGTCACTGAGCCGCATCTCGGGGGTGCCCGCAAAATAAAGCGGCCCGTGGGCGAGGATGTTCGCGGCAGGCTGCGGCGAGTAACCGAGAGCGCGCAACGCCGCCAACCCCAGCTCGATGCGTTCGGGCTGGGCAAAGGAAGCAGGCGCAATCACGCTGACCCCCGCCCCGGAATGAACTGCTGGCAATTTCAATAAACCGGACATAATCAAACCCTATTCTGCAACAATGCGTTCAGGAGAACGGGCCGAAACGGGGTCTTACCCCGGCGGAATCCCGTCCGCACAGTGAAAAATTCCGGTCTCCGGTGCGCGCAAGACCGAAGGGCGGAGCCGGCCTTCAGAAAGCCTCGCCGCGGGCAATCAGCGACGCCGGCCCGGTCAGCCGCAGCTCCGAGCCTGGCCCATCCCACTCGACGGTCTGCGCGCCGCCGGGAGCCGTGACGAGCAGCGGCGAACGGCAGCCGTGCACAGCGATCGCCGCGGTGGCCGAGGCCGAGCTGCCTGTGCCCGATGAACTCGTCGGTCCCACGCCACGCTCGAAGATGCGAATCTCAATTGCGTGTTCGCTCACGATGCGCACGAATTCCACGTTGGTCTGCCGCGGAAAATCGGGATGCACGCACAGGAGCGCGCCCATTTCCTGCCAGGTTTTTCCGTTCACGGCAAACTCGGCGTTGTCCACCACGATGTCGAAGTGCGGATTGCCGGTCGAGACCTCGATGCCCGCGATCCGAAAGCCGCCGGCCAGCGTCACGACGCGCGGAGAAAACGAGGGAACGCCCATCCCGGCGGTCACTTCCACGCTGAATCCGCCTTCCGCGTTCGTCGCGTTCAGGCGGCAGACGCGCAGCCCCGCGTCGGTCGCAATCGCCAGCTCGTCGCCCTGCTGGAAGTCTCGCTCGAGCGCCATCCACGCGGCCACGCAGCGCGTGCCGTTGCCGCTGATCTCGGCGATGGAGCCGTCGGCGTTGTGCAGCCGGATGCGCCCCGACTTCGGCCCGGTCCAGGCGAAGAATTCGATGCCGTCGGCGCCCACGCCGGTGTTGCGCGCGCACAGCCGCCGCGCCAGCCCGGCCGGATCGCAGCCGGCGGACGCCTCTTCGGTCACAATCAAAAAGTCATTGCCGCAGGCATGAGCCTTTGCAAAGGGAATCAATCGTCCTCCAAATGGCGGAAGGTGGAACCTGCGTTCTTCTCGAACGCACAAAGCAGCTTTCCGCGCGGCCGCTCAAAGTGAAAAAGTGGCGCGAACTCAGCCGGATAGAGAATTCTCGGAATTTCTGCGGACCGAAACCTCCTGCGCAAGCGGCTTTCTGCTCAAAAAGCCGTCTTTCAATGCGCTCGAACGGGCCACGCGATTTCGAGAATGTTTTATCTGCTCATTTCGCTTCCTTGCCCGATGCTATCACCGCCCCGCCGGCCTTTGAGCTTCGCGGAAGCCGGAAATCGGTGTCGGAGCTGGAGACATAAATCGTTGCCGCGGGCTGCGCCGCTGCGTCGAAAAGTGGCGAACCAGCGGTCAGGCCCTCGGGATGCGCCTTCACCGCGCGGTCGATCTCGTCGCCGTCGAAGGCCAGCACGATCGCCGCGTGCGCGGCCGGCGCGGCCAGCGCCGCGCGATAAATCTCCAGATCACTTTCGTTGATGGTCTGGCGGAGCGGAATGCCGGTGAGCGCAACAATCTCCGGATCGGTCGAGGTATTCATCAGCACCAGCCCGCCCGGCCTCGCAACCAGGAGCGACCGCAGCACCGGGGGAATCTCCTTCTCATAAGCCCGCCGCGCCGCGATGTTCGTGATTCCCTCGGCGTAAACCAGCGGACGCTCACGCACCATCTGGCCGGCGTTCAGCGCGACCAGCAAAAACATCGCTCCGGCCGCATACCGCGCCCAGCGTGGATTGATCGCGCGCGGCTTGAACTCCTTCACCGCATCGAGCAAAAACTGCGCCGCAAAGCCTAGCCCCAGCGCAAAGGCCGGCAGCATCTCCATCCCATAGCGCGTGTTGTACCAGGAGTGCGGCCACCAGTCAGGCAGAAAAATGGGCACCGAACCGTAAGAGACCGCATACGCATAAAAGGGCACCGGTAGCCACAGCAGCAGCGCCCAGGTGAATGCCCTGCGCCGCGCCGTCAGCCAGCCCCACGCCGTTCCCAGCAGGCTCAGCACCAGCATCAGGTTGCCCTCTGCCGCCGCAACCGCGTCCCTCTCCGCTGCCTTCATGAAAAACAGCAGCGCCACCCAGGGATCATGCCAGCCCGGATGGAGCGATCCGGCTCCGGGCGCGGCAGTGCGCAGTTCAATGGCCTTGGCCGAATACGGCCCGCGCGCAAAGTAGAGCCAGTCTCCAAAGCACACGGAGTTGTAAACGAACCAGACCACTGGCGCGGCCACCAACAGAAAGCTGGCCAGCCAGAACGAGCGCGAGTGCAGCCTGCGGCGTCTAGCCAGGGTCAGGCCGACGCACACCCAAGCCAAAAACGCCATGATCCAGCCGTCATAGCGCGTGAAGACGGCGGCGATGAGCACCGCGGCAATATAAATTTGCAGTCGGCTGGTTTTTCGCCGGTCATCGATCAAGCCGTGCTCCAGGCTGGCCCGCCACTCCACCAGCCAAACCGCAACCCACACCATCTCGCACAGAAACAGCGGCTCGGTCATGGCCGTCGATTGCAGATAGAGCAAGTTGGGATTCAGTGCGAAAAACGCGAGCGCCAGCCCCGCAGGCGCAGGACGCAGCCAGTGGCGCGCCAGCCGGTAGAGGCCCGCGCAGGCGGCCAGATAGGCCAGAGCCGAGGGAATCGCGCCCGCCAGCCCGTTGGCCCACCACCCGTAGATCTGCACAAACGGAAGCAGCAGCAGATGCGGCAGCGGAAGCCACACCGAGCCCAGTTCTCCAGCCCCGGACGGTGCGAGTCAAGAATCCGCCGCGCAATATGCAGATGGGCCACCGCGTCGCCGTAGTTGAGCAGCGCTCCCTGCCGCCAGTTCCACACGATGGCGGCGATCGAAGCCGCCGCAGCAACCCGCCACGACCGCCAGCCACTCCATGTGGCGATGGGAACGCTCAGTCAATGTGCGTCAACTCGCGCAACTGCTTGAAGCGGCCGTCGATCTCCTGGCGGGTCAGCTTCTGGATTCGCTCGGTGCCGAAGCGCTCGCACGCAAACGAGCCCATCACGCTACCGTAGAACATGGCGCGGCGGAAGGCCTCCGGAGTCAGTTCGCCCTCCGCGGCCAGGCTGCCGAAGAAGCCGCCGGCAAAGCTGTCGCCCGCGCCCGTCGGGTCCACCACTTCCTCCAGCAGCAGCGCCGGCACTCTGAGCTCCGCCGTCCGGCCCGCCGGAGCCGATTTGTGGAACAGCGTCGCTCCGTACTCGCCGTGCTTCACCACCAGCGTCCGGGGCCCCATCTCCAGCACCGCGCGCGCCGCCTGCGCCAGGTTGTTGTTGCCGGCCAGCATCTTCACCTCGCCGTCGTTGATGAGCAGAAGATCCAGGCCCTTCAGCATCTCTCGAGCAGCGCCGGGCGATGATCCTTGATCCAGTAGTTCATCGTGTCGCCGGCCACCATCTTCGCGCCGGGCATCTGGTTGCGCACCCGCCGCTGCAGCACCGGGTCGATGTTGGCCAGGAACAGAAACTCCGAATCCCGGTAGGCGGCGGGAATCTTCGGCTCAAAGGCCGCAAAGACGTTCAGCTCCGTCGAGTGCGTTTTGGCCTCGTTCAGGTTGTCCAGGTACGAGCCCTCCCAGAAGAAGCTCTTGCCGGGGGCGTGCTCGATGCCGCGCGTGTCGATGTTGTGCGCTTGAAAGACTGCTTCCTCGGCCGGGCCAAAGTCCTCGCCCACCACGGCGATCACCCGCACATCGCAAAAAAAGCTGGCTGCGAGCGAAAAATGGGTCGCCGCGCCGCCCAGGCAGCGCTCCTTGCGCCCCGCCGGAGTCTCAATCGAATCGAAGGCCACGCTGCCCACCACGGTAATCGCCATGAATCTTCCTCTCTAGCTTCAGTGCATCAACTTGCCGATCTGCATCAGCAGAGCATCTCAAAGCCGTCCCATTTCACGTTTTTCCTCGCGCGGGCCGGCCGAAGTCAGTCAGCTATTGTGTTTGGATGGTTCACTTGACTGAGAAGTCGTAGCCATCGTATCCCTTGCCTTGATCCGCCAGGAGCAAATATTCGCCAGCAGGAAGGTCTGAGGTGGGCGTAATCGTTAAGTTGTCGGTATTCGGTTGGCGAGTCACAGTTAGGGGGATAACATCCTTGTTCTCTATCTTTGCGCCGGACCAAACGCCAACCTCGCAGTATTGCGCTTCACGATGATCTTTCTTGGTCTCGAAACGCACCAAAGCAATCGCTTGCGTCGATACGTCGATCTGGGAAATCAAAATGAAAGTCGGACGGTCTGGGAGTTGGGCCTCGGCGTGCGGTCCCCTATACAGCCAGGTACCATGGGCCTTGGCGATTCCATAGCTGAGACCAGCCTTCCATGCGCCGTGAGTCTTGAAGCCGGAGCTTGTAGCCAGTTCCATGCGCGTATAGTTCGACCCCGACTGCGAATACATTCCTGCAGCGGTTGGCGATTGCGCCATCGCGGGCAATGCAAACATCAGAAATACGAGAATCGTCTTGCACATGCTTTTCCTCATTTAACCTGAAATCTCTTTTCCGTCGCAGGTGACGCGGGCGCTACCATCCCATGTACTTGCCGAAGAGCAGCCGGACCTTTGCCTTGGTCGCGGGCGGAATCGCATCCGGCTGGGTCAGCACGGCGTACTTCGCCGCCGAGGCGCAGGCGCAGGTGCGTTCGGCGGGCATGGCCGCCACGGTCGCCTTCACCACTTTGGCTGCGTTTTCAGCATTCTGGTGGAGCACGGCCACCACCTGCTCGACGGTCACCGCATCGTGCCCCTCGCGCCAGCAGTCATAGTCGGTCACCATGGCCACCGTGGCGTAGCAGATCTCCGCCTCGCGCGCCAGCTTGGCCTCCTGCAGGTTGGTCATGCCGACGACGTCCGCACCCCAACTGCGATAAAGGTTCGACTCGGCGCGCGTGGAAAACTGCGGGCCCTCCATGCACACGTAGGTTCCGCCCAGCTTGCCCACGACGCCCACCTCACGGCAAGCCTCGGCCGCGGTCCGGGCCACCGTCGCGCAGACCGGATCGCCAAAGCCCACATGGCCCACGATCCCCTCGCCAAAAAACGTTGCCACGCGATGATGCGTGCGGTCGATAAACTGGTCGGGAATCACGAAGTCAGTCGGCTTGTGCTCTTCCTTCAGCGAGCCGACCGCCGAAGCCGACACAATGCGCTCGACGCCCAGCTTCTTGAAAGCGTAAATGTTGGCCCTGAAATTCAACTCCGAGGGCAAAATACGGTGCTTGCGCCCATGGCGGGCCAGAAACGCCACCTTCCGCCCATCGAGCTCACCCAGTTGGAATGCGTCCGAGGGTTCGCCATAGGGCGTTTCCACGCGCGCCTCGCGCACGTTCGTGAATCCGGGCATCGAATAAAGTCCGCTGCCGCCGATAATGCCAATCTCCGCCTGAACCAAAGCCTGCTTCCTTTCGGCGCGCCCCTCTTCCGCGGCGTGCTTCCTGCAGTCTGCAAACACCTTAGTATAAAACCAATTGAGCCGCTCGGGCCCAAATCCCTCGCCCCGCAGCCGCCCTCTACGCGGCAGCCGCAGGCCGCGGGTTCGAGTCAAATCCGCCGCCGCGCTCATCATATCCAGATGGAAAGGGTTCTGTCGCCCTCACGGCGCTCAAAAAGCGTCTAAAATCGACACGGGAAACCTCATGACCGAGATTCGCTCCACCGTTATTCTGGGTTCCGGCTGCGCCGGGCTCACGGCGGCCATCTACACCGGCCGCGCCGGACTCAAACCGCTGGTGCTCGAAGGCCACGAGCCCGGCGGACAGCTTTCCATCACCACGCTGGTGGAAAATTTTCCCGGCTGGCCGGAAGGCATTCAAGGGCCGGAACTGATTGAAAACATGAAGAAACAGGCCGCCCGTTTCGGCGCGACCTTTCAGCTCGCCAACCTGGATTCGGTGGATTTGAGTGAAAATCCCCTTCGGCTGCGCACCTCGGCGGGGGAAATCTTGACCAGCACGCTGATTGTCGCCTCCGGCGCCAGCGCCCGCTGGCTGGGATTGCCCAGCGAACAGGCGCTCGTCGGCCACGGCGTCTCCAGTTGCGCCACTTGCGACGGCTTTTTCTTCCGGGACAAGGAAATCGCCGTCGTGGGCGGCGGCGACTCGGCCATGGAAGAGGCGCTGTTTCTCACCCGCTTTGCCTCCAAGGTCACGCTGCTCCATCGCCGCTCCGGTTTCCGCGCCTCGAAGATCATGCTGGACCGGGTGCAGGCGCATCCGAAGATCGTGCTGCGCCCGAACACCGTCGTCGAAGAGGTGCTGGGCGTCGAAGAAAAGGAAGTGAAGGGCGTGCGCCTGCGCGATGTGGCCTCCGGCGAAGAGTCGACGCTGGGCATTGACGGCCTGTTCCTTGGCATTGGCCACGAACCCAACACGAAGATGTTCGCGGGACAGATCGACCTGGACAGCGACGGCTACATCCGCACCACGGGCAACGTGCTGGTGACGCGCGACGGCGCAATCGTCCCTGGCGTCTTTGCCTGCGGCGACGTGCAGGACCGCCGCTATAGTCAGGCCATCACCGCCGCCGGCTCCGGCTGCATGGCCGCGATGGAAGCCGAGAAGTTCCTGGAAGAGCACGGAGGCTGAATCCCTGCGGTGCGGCAGACGCTCGCAGGGGCTTCTTCCATACGATGACGACGCTCGTCGAAAATCTCGACGAACAGCCCGCTCTTCATGCGAGGTGAACCGGAGTCATTTGGATAGGATCGAAGTGGAGAAAGAATGACGCCGTTTGCCGAGAACCTCGAACATGTGGAAGAGGCCATCTTCCAGGCCTGCCGCCGCGCCGGACGCCCACGCGACGAGGTTGAGCTGATGGCCGTCTCGAAGACTCACCCGGCGTCTGCACTGGCCGAGGCCGCCGCGCTCGGCCTCACTCTGTTCGGCGAAAATCGCGTGCAGGAGTTTGCCGCCAAGGCCGCCGAACTAGACGCTCTGCGCCCTGGCGCGCTGGCGCAATCTGCCCTGCGGGAATCTGTCGCGGCGCGTCCCGCCTGTGCTCCCATCCGCGTGCATCTCATCGGCCACCTGCAATCGAACAAGGCGTTGCGGGCCGTCGAGCTGTTTGACGCGATCGATTCCTTAGACTCGCTGCGGCTGGCCGAGCGGTTGAACGAAGCGGCGGGCAAGCTGGCCCGGAAACTGCCGATTTTGGTCGAGGTCAAGCTCAGTTCCGAGGAATCGAAGGCCGGGCTGGACCCCGGCTCGGCCGAGGCCGCAGCCTTGTTGGAGCACATGCCCGACCTGCCCTATCTCGAACTGCGCGGCCTGATGACGATTGCCCCCTTCGATGTCCCGGACCAGGAGACTCGCGCCTGTTTTCGCAGTCTGCGGCTCTGGCGCGACTGCTGGGCCGCCGGCCATCCGCGGCTCTCGCTCGACGTGCTTTCGATGGGCATGAGCGGCGACTTTGCGATGGCCATCGAAGAAGGCGCAACCTGCATCCGCGTGGGTACGGCGCTGTTCGGCGCGCGCCCAGCCGCCGCGCGCCCGGATCCGGCCTGATGCTGCGCGCCCACGCATCCGGCGGCGTCACCCTGGCCGTCCGCGCCCAGCCGGGAGCGAAAAAAACCGCCATCACCGGCCTCTACGGCGAGGGCGTGGAGGCGCAACTGAAGATCGCCGTCCAGGCGCCGCCCGTTGAAGGCCGCGCCAATCAGGCGCTCATCGCTTTTCTCGCGGAAACTTTCCACTTATCTAAGAATTCCGTCGAGTTAGCCTCGGGAGAGTTATCGCGCAGCAAGGTTTTTCTGTTGCGGGGAGTTACTCTGGAACAAGCCGAAGCCGCGCTGCCCAAAGCCGCCGAATAACATCGCGCCCCTACCGCCGGAGTGAAGTGAACATGGCCGCCAGCGCTTCTTCCGGCTCCGGGCGGACGCGAAAGTCGGCGTGCGCCTCGGCAAACGCGATGCGTCCCGTGGAGCGGAGGACATAGGTGGCCGGCAGCGGCAGCCGCCAGCTTTGGTCGCCGTTGACAAACGGCAGATTGACCATGATCGAGCTATAGTAGTCGCGCAGGTAGACTGGGACGGTGTAGACGAGACCAAACTGTTCCGCCAGCGCGCAGCCGGGGTCGAAAAGCACCGGGAAAGGAAGCCCATGCTGGCCGGCCATGAAGTCACTCTGCCGCTCGGTCTGCGGGCTGATGGCCACCATCAGGGCCCCATGTTCGCGAATCCGGCCGTAGAGATCGCGCCAGGCTTCGAGTTCCGTGGCGCAGTAAGGGCACCACCGTCCGCGAAAGAATTTGACCACCAGCGGACCCAAGGCCAGCAGGTCTTGAGAGCGGACGATCCGCCCCGTCGAGTCGCGCAAGGCAAACTCCGGCGCCAGAGAGCCCACAGGCAGAATCCGCTCTTCGATGCCCGTGGCGAATAACTCCTCAACCGCCCGCTCGCCGACCGCCAGCCGCTCGGCCTGCACCAGTTCCCGCGTGTTGGCGGTAATCTCGTCGAGTTGGTCTTGAAGTGTGGTCATCTTGATCTTCCAGCGAGCTTTCTGAAACTGAATCTTTCTTCGCCGTTTTGCCTGATCCAAAGAAGCGAGTGATGCCTATCGAGAAAATCACGTTCCATTGCACCACGATTGGATCTCGTGCGCGGGAATGTATGGCCGTAGACGATGAGACAGACGATCTGTTGGTATCGAATCGCGTCGGATTGCCATCGTTCCAGTGTGTCCGTAACCTGGGCAAGCGCATGCTTCAAATCCGACCCCTTGAGTTCGACAATCACATCGATGTCGCTGTCGTAACCTACGATGTAATCTGCGCGACCGCCTTCCGCAGCCAGGAAATAGCACTTGTCATACTTGATCCTACGCAGTGCTTCGCGGCGAGGGTTTACAAAAGTCGCGCCGATTCCTTTCTCCTCGACGGCAAGGCTGGTTGGGTTGCTGAATTCAATACATTCATTTTCCCGCAGGTTCCGCTGAGGGTTACGAGGCCTTTTTTTGTTCATATTCCAGCCTCAATAACTCATCAAATTCGCTTCCAATTCTGTCTGAAACGCTATCGAGGTATTCGCCGTTAATCAGTCCGGTTTCAGAGAGAATTGGCTCGGATTTCCCGTCGTAGATGCTGTAGGCTCTGAAGTCTCCAGGCTTCACCCAGAATCGTTCGTCAATCTTGATCTTCTTTTTCGAGTGCTTATCCTGTCCGAGTTGGCCAGCGAAAATAAGATTGTTAAAAGCAGAGAGAATGTACGGGCTGTGGGTGGTGATGACCCAGGAAGCGTCCAGAATCGGTTCATTTGCCATCAGCGCAAAGATACGGACGAGATCGTATTGTGTAGAAGGAAAGACGTTGGCCTCTGGCTCCTCGACGAAAAAGAGGCGCTTGTGGAGTGCTTGCTGTAGGCCAAGTGACTTGGCAACAGCACATGAAAGTGCCACGAACTCGCGGAGGCACGTCACGAGAGGCAAGAGTTCCTGTGTCCCGGATGAAAGATAGGAAAGCGGAAGTTCGCGCCCGTCAACTGCCAGAAATATCTCGGAGTTTCCCCTCTTCACCACTTCTCCACGAAGGATACGACTACTCTCGCCATCGATCCATTTTGCGAGTGAACTTTCCAAGCCAATCTTTGGAACCCGCTCCTGGTAGTCGAAGGAGAAGTCCTGAGCGAAGCGCAAAGTAAATGGATCGCTTCTTTGGCCTGTAGCAAGAATAGCTTTTTGCGCTGTCACATAGAACGAGCGCGTTGAAGTCATGTATGAGTATATGTCCGTTTCGCGGCTCTGTAATTCCTTTAGATCTTCTTTAATCTTCTGAGCGTAGACATTGAAATCTACCACGCCAGACGAATTCTTTTCCTGTTCTAAGCTGCGGAAAACCTTGTTGTAACATTGTTTGATTGCGTCTGAAAGCTCCAAGCCAAGCGTGCCTCCGCCTGCTCCAACGCGACCTAAATCTGGATCGAAAATCCCTGGGCTATTGCTGCGGCCAAGAAAGATATTGTATGGCCCGTCTTCATAGCGGATCTCCGCGTTAAGCTCATAACCGAAAGCTGGGAACCATGGGATAAACTCAGCTAATGCAAGTCCTCGAAACGTGTCGACGTCGCCCGCTTCCCGCATCGAACGTTCTGCTTGTTCAATCACGACTTTTTGACAAAAGTACGCCAACTTGCAAAGCAAGCTCTTCCCGCTAGATTGCGGCCCGATAAGGACGGTGATCTTGCCGAACTCAAGCTCGGCGTCTTTAATAACCGAGAAGTTCTTGACCGTCAGCTTGCGCATCGCGTCCTCCTTTGACCAATCATTCTACCGCCCAAACCGCTGCTTCCCGCCCAGGCCCATGGCGCCCATGCCGCCGCGCATCATGTTCTTCATCATGCCGCCTTTGCCCATCTGCTTGAAGACCTTGCTCATCTGCGCGTACTGGCGCAGAAGCTGATTTACGTCCTGCACGGTCGTGCCCGAGCCGGCGGCGATGCGCTTGCGGCGCGTGCCGCTGATGATTTCGTGGTTGCGGCGCTCCTTGGGGGTCATCGAGTTGATAATCGCCTCCAGGCGCGTGAACTGCTTTTCGTCCACGTTCTTGGCCGCCTGCTGCATCCCGGCAAACGGGCCGACCGAGGGCATCATCTTCAAAATCGATTCCATCGAGCCGAGTTTCATGATCTGGCGCAACTGGTCGCGGAAGTCTTCGAGCGTGAAGCCGTCGCCCAGCAGCGCTTTCTTCGCGAACTCCTCGCCCTTCTTGCGGTCCATCGTCGATTCGGCCTTCTCGATGAGCGAGAGCATGTCGCCCATGCCCAGAATGCGGCCCACGATGCGGTCGGGATGGAACGGCTCGAAGAGCGTCCGGCTTCTCGCCCACGCCCAGGAACTTGATCGGCTGGCCGGTGACGTGGCGAATCGACAGCGCCGCGCCGCCGCGTGCGTCGCCGTCCATCTTGGTCAGGATGACGCCCGTCAGTCCCAGACGGGAATGAAAGTCGGCGGCCGAGTTGACCGCGTCCTGGCCGGTCATGGCGTCGGCGATGAAGAGAATTTCGCTGGGGTTGAGCAGCTTCTTGAGCCGCTCCATCTCGCCCATCAGCTCTTCGTCGATGTGCAGCCGCCCGGCCGTGTCGACGATGAGCGTGTCGCAGCCCATGTTGCGGGCCTCGCGCCGAGCCTCGGCGGCCAGGCGCTCAACCAGCGCGGAACCGGCCGGCTCGCCCTTCTCATCGCCCTCGTAGAGCTTGGCTTCGATGGATTTGGCCACCACCTTGAGCTGCTCGCGCGCCGCCGGGCGATAGACGTCCACCGAGACCAGCATGGGCCGGTGCCCGCCTTTTTTGAGCCATGCAGCCAGCTTGCCGGCGGTGGTCGTTTTGCCGGAGCCCTGCAAGCCGGCCATCAGAATGACCGACGGCGGCTGCGAGGCGAATTTGAAGCGCGCCGTGTCTTTGCCCAGCATGGTAATCAGCTCGTCGCGGACAATCTTGATCACCTGCTCGGAGGGCGAGAGCGCGGTGAGCACTTCGGTTCCCACGGCCTTCACGCGGATCTGCTCGATCAGGTCGCCCACCACGTTCAGGTTGACGTCGGCCTCGAGCAGCGCCACGCGAATCTCGCGCAGGGCCTCGGCGATGTTCTCTTCGGTGAGCGTGCCCTGGCCGCGAAGGGTCTTGAAGGCGCGCTGCAGTTTGTCTGTCAGGTTTTCAAACATAGTCACTAACAGTCTATCGCGGGCGCCGCCTGCGGTGCGGCTTGCGCACTTCTTTTAGAATGAAGCCAAGGGCGGAAGTCAGGGACAGAAGCCAGGAGTGCACAATGAGCGACGGCCGCGAAGAGCGCGAAGAACAGGAGAAGCTTCGCGAAGAGGAAAAGAAACGGGATCGCGAGGACCGCATCGACCGCGAGCTGGCCGATGAGTGGGAACCGGAACGGGCTGAATCCTGAAGTCCTCCGCTGCCTTGGGCGAAGGCTGAATAGCAAACAGTCTGAAAGGCTGCTGCTGCCTGCAAGACCTTATTCCGCCGGGGCAATCAGGTACTGTTCCAGCTTGCCGTCGGGGTAGGTGTAGGTGGTGAGCCTCAGCCGCTTGCCGGGGTAGACGATCTCGAAGCTGCGGAAGGTCATCCCGCCGCGCAGCTCTTCGTTCGCCTGGCGGAAGATGAGCGGCTCGCCCAGCGGCGCCAGGCTGCTTTTGAAGTCGGCCACGGCCTGGGTGGTGAAGTAGTCGTTCAGGTTCGGCGCGAGCAGGCTGCGGTCGATGCGGCCCTGTTGCGAGGCCGCGGTAAATGTCCAGCGCCTGCTCTTCCGGGCCGGTGAGCGGGAAGCCGGCCACCATCGGGGCGGCCAGATGCGCGATCTCTGAGGCCGCGCCGACCGCGTCCTGATTGGTGAGGACGGCGACGGCCGCGCCGCGTCCACCAGCACCACATTGTCCGAGACAAAGCCTGAGACCTCGCCCGAGTGTTCAATCGAGCGGTGGCCGTTTCGCTCCATCACCTCGACGCCCAGCCCGTAATGCGTGCCCTGGCCGTTCTTCAGCTTCACCTCGGTGAACATCTGCTTGTAACTGGCGGGCTTCAGGATGGATTCGTCGATCAGGCTCTCGTCCCACAGCGCCAGGTCGTGCGCCGTCATGGCCAACTCGCCGGCTGCGAACATCCATCCGCGGCCCTCCTTGGGCGCTGGGCGCAGGGGACCGAGCGCGTGGCGATAGTAGCCGGCCGGCTCGTCTGCGCCCAGCCGGCGCTGGTCCGAGTTCCACACCGACTGCATCCCCAAGGGCCGGAAGATGTGCGCGGTGAGGAATTCGATCAGCGGCTCGCCGGTGACCGCCTCGACGATGCGGCCGGCGATGACGTAGTTGGTGTTCGAGTACTGCCACTGGGTTCCGGGCTCGAAGTCCAGCGGCTTCTTGCCCCATGTGTCGAGGATTTGCTGGGCGGTTTCGTCGGGCAGCATGGTGGTCATCACGTAATCCTCGGGCCAGTAATCCTGGTAGCCGGAGGTGTGGGAGAGAATCTGCCGGATGGTGACCTGATTGCCGCGCGTGAGGCCGGGCACGTACTTGCCCACCGCATCGTCCAGCGAAAGCTTGCCTTCCTCGGCAAGCATCAGGATGGCCGCGGCGGTGAACTGCTTGGAGATCGACCCGATCGAGTAGCGCATCTCGGGTGTGGCCCCCAGCGCCGGAGCGGTCGCCGTCTTCAGGCGCGCCTCACCGTAGGCCTGGGTGTAGACCAGCTTGCCGCCCTGGACCACGGCCACCGAGGCCGAAGGCACGCCGGTCTGCTCCAGCACCTGCCGGGCGATGCGGTCAATCCTGCTCCGCAGGGCGGGATTCAGCGTGTCGATCGTCTGTGCCCGCGCGGCCACCGACAGCAGCACCAGCACCATCCATCCCGCACAACCCAAGAACTTTGCAAGCTGTTTCATCGCAGCAAATCTCCTGTGTGCATTCTATCCGCTCTCGGAGCCGGGTCCTGGCTGCACCGATTTTGGCCGCACCTGTCCCGCCAGCGACGATTTTGACTGCTCTCACGATTTTGCCGGCCGCTGCGGTAGGCTGGGCACAGGAGTTCGGCATGGAGCGGTTGACGATGGAGCGGTTGATTCAGGGGCACAAGCGGTTTCTGGATGAGATTTTTCCCAGCCGGCAGGCGCAGTTTCACTTGCTGGCCGAGGGGCAGCGGCCTGGCGTTCTGTTTGTCACCTGCGCCGACTCGCGCATCGTGCCCGACCTGATTTTGCAAACCCAGCCCGGCGATCTGTTCATCTGCCGCAACGCGGGCAACGTGATTCCGCGCTCTGGAGAGCCTGCGGGCGGCGTCTCAGCCACCATCGAATATGCGGTCGAGGTGCTCCGGGTACGCCACCTGATCGTCTGCGGCCACTCGGACTGCGGCGTGATCGGCGCGCTGCTCAATCCCAAGTCGATCGACGATTTGCCCAGCGTGCGCGACTGGCTGCAGCACGTCGAGCCGGCCTGGGAGCACGTGGACCAGGTGGAGCGCCGCTCGGGCGAGCTGACCCGCCACACGGCCCTGGCCCACTCCAACATCCTGGCCCAGTTGGATAACCTTCAAACCCACTCCTACGTCCGCCGCGCCCTGGCCGCAGGCCGCCTTGCGGTGCATGGCTGGTACTACGACATCCTCACCGGCCGCATCGAGCAATACGACGAGCCGGCAGGACAATTTTTGCCGCTGGAGGGATGATCGTTTCAGAAATTTGTTGAATTGCTCCAAGCTTGTTTCAGGGCACACCTTTCGTCGTGCCGTGAGGGGCGCAAAGAATCAAGGCGAGATTGAGCTCCGGGGGATCATTG
>CAWBHO010000146.1:0-3285 GCA_963788415.1 uncultured Acidobacteriaceae bacterium
TGCGCGTGGCATCCAACCCCAAACAGAAAAGCGAATGAGTTCAAACACAAGAGTGAACAAAGAAGACTATTACGAAGTGCTGGGCGTCTCGCGCGACGCCAGCGAGCAGGAACTGAAGAGCGCCTACCGCAAGATGGCGCGTGAAGCACCATCCTGACCTGAACCCTGGCGACCGGGGTGCCGAAGAGCGATTCAAGCAGGCCAGCGAGGCCTATCAGGTGTTGAGCGACGCCGACAAGCGCGCCGCTTACGACCGCTACGGCCATGCCGGCGTCAACGGGGCTGGGCAGGGCTTCGGCGGTGGTCCATTCGCCGGCGGAGTGGACATTGGCGACATCTTCGGCGACCTGTTCGGCGAGATGTTTTCGATGGGCGGCCGGCGCAGCGCGCCACACGCCAGCAGCGCGGCGACGATCTGCGCTTCGACCTGACCATGGACTTCGAGGCGGCCATCTTCGGCATCGAGACCGAGGTGAAGATTCGCCGCCATGAGGCGTGCAGCGCCTGCAATGGACGCGGCAGCGCCTCCGGCAGCGGGCCCAGGGTTTGCGGCCAGTGCCAGGGCCGCGGACAGATGCGTTTCCAGCAGGGCTTCTTCACCGTGGCCCGCACCTGCCCGGCTTGCGGCGGACGCGGCCAGGTGATCGGCGATCCGTGCACGGTTTGCCACGGTGAAGCTCGTGTGATCCGGGAATTGAAGCTCAACGTCAAGGTGCCGCCCGGCGTCGAGGATGGCACCCGCATCCGCTACGGCGGCGAAGGCGATGCCGGGCGCTCGGGCGCGCCTTCGGGCGACCTTTACGTCGTGCTCTCTATCCGGCGGCATGAGTTTTTTGAGCGCGACGGCTACAACCTCCGCTGCGTCATCCCGATCAGCTTTCCCCAGGCCGCGCTGGGCGCCGAAATCGAGATTCCCGGCATCGACGGTCCGGTCGCCCTCAAGATTCCCGAGGGCACGCCCAGCGGCAAGGAGTTGCGCATTCGAGGCAAGGGCGTTCCGTTCCTGAATGAAAAGGGAACCGGTGACCTGATTGTGAAGGTGGTGGTCGAGATTCCCAAGAAGCTCAGCCGCGCGCAGCGTGAGCTGATCGGCAAGTTGTCCGAGTCGTTCCCAACGGAAAACAAGCCCGCCTCGCACGGTCTGCTCGACAAGATGAAGGATTTGTTCAACTAGGGTCTGTTCAGGTGTATTCGTCCTCGACCCACAGCCGTTCGGGTGCCCCCGGTCTCGCTTTTGAGACCGGGGATACGATGAAATGGCGCGGTCAAGGCACTAGAATTGAGAAAATGCCGCTGCGATAGGAATTACTCCAGCGAGGGCAGCGGGAAAAGGGTTTTTCAACCGATGCGGAAGTGGTGAAATGGCAAACACACTAGCCTTAGGAGCTAGCGCCGAAAGGCTTGCGGGTTCAAGTCCCGCCTTCCGCACCAGAACACCTGTGACTTGGATTTTCGGCTGGACGGTCACACTGTGACTTGACCAGCTTTGCACCCTTTGTTTACGCTGTCAATCGCGTGTTGTGGAAAAAAGATGATCAGGTCACGCACAGTCACACGTTTGAATGTGCGGTCACATCCGGTCACGTCCGCCGCCAACCAACCCCGGCCGGGCGGGAGCCCGGCAGCGACCAACGGGAGCGATCTTGATCTTGCTGTTGCTTTTGCTGTTGCTTTTGCTTTTGTTCTTCCCCTTTCCATGGCGCACTGAGTGCCCACCGGCTCTTGCTTTTGCTTTTGCTGTTGCTGTTGCTTTTGTTGTTGCTTGTTTTCAGCGGCGGGCCAGTGTTTCGCGCTCGGCAAGGCTCGGCTTTTGAAGCGCTCGGCGAGGGCTGAATGTTCGCAGCAGCAGACACTTCGCGGCGCAAGAACCGCAACACTCCGAGCGCGAAACACTGGACCCGGCCAGCGACGGCCCCGAGCCCTGCCCGCCCGAAGCGGGCGCTTAGGGCCGGCGCCGGACGCTGGCCGGGCGCAAGCCCCCCGGCGGGACCGCCCCGCGCCCGTGCACTTTGGAACCGAACAATATTTGCGCGGGGCGGCGGCGGAACGACCAACGGGAGTGGAGCCGCGCTGGGGGGCGCAGCGCCGACGCGTGGGGGCCGTGGGGGCGGGTTGCAACCGTGCGTTCTCCCGATGCGCTATCCGCGCCGCCCCCACCGCATTTGGCCGCGCCGTTTACGCAGGGCTAAGGGCACAAAGAGGCGCGACGTTCCACCAGCGCCGGGTGCCCGTGCCCGGAGTGGCGCATCCGCTTTCAGCGTCGGGACACTGGCGCTTAGCCCATGAACGGCGCAACAGCGCCGTCTGAGCTGCATCGTTCCGCAGCGAAGCGAACCAGGTACGGGCGGGAGCCCGCGCACTGACGAACCAGGTACGGGCGGGAGCCCGCACACTGACGCACCAGGTACGGGCGGGAGCCCGCACACTTACGCACCAGGTACGGGCGGGAGCCCATGCTTTCACGCACCAGGTACGGGCGGGAGCCCGCACACTTGCTGACCAGGTACGGGCGGGAGCCCGCACACTTGCTGACCAGGTACGGGCGGGAGCCCGTGCTCTTACAGCAGCTCACGGCGGCGCAGTTCGAGGATGGACGCCAGCAGATGATCGATGGGCTTGCCGATGGCGGCGGCGTCGCCTACCTGGCGGCCAAGCCCGGCAAGACGCACCAGGGCGCTCGCACGTTCCTGCTCTTGCTGGCGCAGCATGGCCAGCTCTCGGATGACCGGGGCCTTGTCCAGGCCGCGTGCGTGCCTGTCGGCCAGCTCGCGCGCGAGGATGCCGAAGCGCACATCCTGAGCAATCTTTGTTGCTTCTTCGAGGTTATTCATGGCGTTGCCTGTCACGTTCCCGTTCTCGCTTGGCCGTCTCTTGCACGGCCTTCATATCTTGCTCGTGAGCCGCATGAGTTACTTCTTTGCTTGCCGGTTTAACCTTTGCTCGATTGTCTTCATGGTTTTCTGACTCCGGGGGGTGGGGGGGTTGTTTGGTCCTTTTCAACTGGCACGATGAACACCACTCGGACACTATCGCAACCGAGCGCCGAAGCGAACTTGCGCGCGGCTTCGATCACCTGGCGTTCGCGGTCGAATCGGGCCAGCTTTGTGGAGGTTCGGTCCCGAGCGAAGACGTACTCGCCGGCCAGCTCGTAAACCGTGAACGACGGCGTGCCTTTGATGTATCCGCGTTGCTGCATGGTTTTTCTCCAGGTGAAAAAAAGGGAGCGCGAAAGCGCTCCCGTGGCAAATCCATGAGCCGGAAACACCGGCCCGATGATACCATCCA
>CAWBHO010000147.1:0-12776 GCA_963788415.1 uncultured Acidobacteriaceae bacterium
TCGGCAAGGCTACGCCGGCCCCGCCGGTTGGTCCCGCGCTGGGTCAGGCGCAGGTCAACATCATGGAGTTCTGCAAGCAGTTCAACGCGCGCACCTCGACCAAGGAGATGGAAGGGCTGGTGATTCCGGTCGTCATCTCGGTGTATGCGGACCGCAGCTTCAGCTTCATCACCAAAACGCCTCCAGCGCCGGTTCTGCTGCTGAAGGCGGCCGGTATCCCCAAAGGTTCCGGTACGCCCAACAAGGAAAAGATCGGCAAAGTGACCGAAGCGCAGGTGCGCGAGATTGCCACGCAGAAGATGCCCGATCTGAACGCCTCCTCGGTGGAGACGGCCATCAAGAGCATCAAGGGCACGGCCCGTTCGATGGGCATCGATGTGGTGGCTTAGAGCAGAACCAGAGTCCCTGTGTCCTGTTCAATTCATGCGAGGTCGCCGCTCCCTGATGGTCGCGTCAACTTAAGTGAACCGCTTTCGGGATACACCAACTCTGGTTCTGCTATAAGCCGAGCCCGTTTCGCTTTACGAAGGGCCTTCTCCCAGGGGAAGGCCCTTCGGCGTTTTCGGCATCAGCGATGAAGATGACGGCAGGAAAGTGTCTCGACGGCGCGTCAGGCGATGGCCGGCAGCACGTCAGCGGGCATGCACTCTTCGGCACGGAGGTTCAGTCGGCAGCCGTGTTCTCTTCTTCAGGCCAAAGCGGCGGCTGCACGGCGCGGATTCTCTCGTGTCGTAGGTCGGCAAGAATTCTGGACCAGTAGACAATGCTGCGCTCGGTTCGCGCCAGGCGCAATTTCGCCTCGCGAAGCTTTCGCTCGGCGTTGCGCAGACGGCGGCGCTTGATGGGATCGAGCTGTGGGTCGGTGGCCATTCGGAGTATCTGGTTGAAGATCCAGAATAATACAACGAAACGCAACCGGGTTTGACGGCCAAGGCTTTCCCTCAGAGGAAAAGCGTATGAAAAGATGCCGGTCAATTCCCTTTCGCTTCGTTGCGGACTCAAGTCTCGAAGTGCGTTCGCCGCGGCTCAGGCCGGTTTTCGGCCCGCGCCGCTCACCAGTTCCAGAGGCGAGATTCCTTTGTGCGGGGCAATGAAGCTCTCCGCGCGCCAGGCGATCGAGAGTTTCTCGCGGTCGAGCAGCTTGCGAATCTGCCCGCGCGCATGGTCAGCCCAAGGGCCATCCTTGTCCAGCCGCGTGTAAGCCTGCCAGTGGCGGAGGGCCGGACGCGCCTCTCCTCTGCGCTCATGCGCCAGAGCCAGGTTGTAGTGGGCGTCGGCGTAACGCGGAGCGAGCGCAACCGCCTGGCGGTAAGCGGCGATCGACTCATCGAGCCGCTGCAACTCGTCGAGCACGTTGCCCAGGTCGAAATAGGCCAGCACGTACTCCGGATCGCTCATCGTCGCCTGCCGGTAAAAGTTCTCGGCGCGGTCGAACTGGCGCATATGGAAGTGGATCGTCCCCAGGTTGATGTACGCCGGCGCGAAGCCTGGATCGAGTTCGATGATCCTCTCGTATAACCCGATGGCACGGTGCTTTTCGCCCGCCTCCTCGGCCTCGACCGCGCTCAGAAACAGCTCCTGCACGCCGTGCTGCGAGTTCGCCGTCGACCGGCGCAGCGGAAAGGGCTCCGAGGTGGCGGAAGGCCTGTCCATTTGCTGTTCCAGGCGCTCGAAGTCGAAGAGCAATTGCCTGCGAATGGGGTCCACCATCGCCCCATGGTGGCGAAAAGCCAGCCGCGTACCGGTTCGCACCAAGCTCGCTTCAAGCAGTGGATTCTTCATGCCGGCCACGGCCTTCATGGCCACGATCGAGTGGCGGATCAAGGCGAGCGGCACGTCTTCCTCGCGCAGGGCGCGCAAGATGCGCAACTGGCCTAGATCCTGAAAGCTGTAGCTCTGCTGCTGGGCGATGAGTTCAGCCCGTTCCCACCTCTGCAACTGGCGGGAGCTGATCTCGAGGATGCGCAAGACGTCCTGACGGCTGTAGCTGGTCACTCTTCAGTGCTCCCGTGGGAATTTCAGCAAGGACTTGGGCTCGGCATTCAACGAGGGCTTGGAGCTCCGCCTTCACTGGACTCGGCGCTTGGAACAGGTCCTGAGGAACCGCTCTTGCTTGCATTATGCCAAGAATTTGCGTGGATAAGCGGGCGCGAACCTCCGGCTACAACAAAAAATAGGTGAATATTTGGTACAGATCGGGCTCTTTTTGACCTAAAACCGCCTGCGCTGTGGAAAACCGAGGAGAAATGCATCGAACTCGGAAGAACTCGGAACAAAAACCGATCACTCGCGGAGAAGAGCCACGCTAGTTCCAGTGCTGGTCAGCCAGACCTTGAACATATGAGCATTAGTCTGGTTCTGAGAGCTGGCCCGCCAGGAGTTCGGCAAGATAGTCAGCGAGTTGGGAAACGTCGAAGTTCCCTTCATCCCAGTGACGGTCTGCCTCCATAAGCGCGGCATAATACGGTTCCCGATTCTCCCGAATGCGTTCAGGAACGATCTTCTTGCCAGGCAACAGTCTTCCTTGTCTCATGCAAATAAGGTAGTAGCACGCAGCTCGAGCGGTCCTCCCATTGCCTTCTACGAAGGGGTGAATCCAGTTGAGCCTCCAGAGCGCATACGCGGGAAGGAGCGTGGGGTGGCTCAAGTCCGAGACATCCCAATTCTCATGGATAAGCGAGAAGAATCGATCCATTTCATTTGAAACATCTTTGAAATGAGGTGGTCTATGATTTCCGACGTAAATTGGTTCTTCCCGGTAACGGCCTCCAAACTGCGCGATATTTGCAACTGCTGCGGCGTTTAGTGACCATAATGTGTACTTGTCGAATGCCTCTATGCCCTTTGACAAGCCGATCTCGATGCAGTTCAGCAACAGATCATACTGTCTCAAGAGGTTCTGTTCTTGAACCTTGGCGTAGAGTTCCGGATTGTCGCTTTCTCGAACGCTCATTTGAAAGGCAGGTAACCGCTATCAGTGCTCACGCGGTGCTGAAAAGAGACGAACGCTTTGCGATGCACACCGTACGCTCTCCTTCGTTATCCTGCTTGAATTCAGAGCATTGCCAAAGGCAAAGCTGATTCGTTGCTCCCGCAACTCCTCGTCGGTCACCGTTCGGCTGCGCGATTCACTCAAAAGTCGCAACAAGTCTGCATTTGCTTGAGCAACTCCAAGAAACTGTTTCCGTTCTGCCATAACGCGCACTCCTTAACGATATCCTTACTTGGTTTAAACATCATAGCGCAGTTGCGTCAGCCGTGTTCCAGCGATCCAATTCGGCTTATTGATGAATCAGGTAACTTCGGCCGATCTTCTTCATTCCGCTTAACCAGGTGCACACTCAGTTGGAGCTTCCGGCTGGCTGGGCGGCGGCGAAGGTGCATTCGCTGCATTGGCAACTGCGGCGCAGGTAATCCCAGGAGTAAATGCCGCTGGTGTGGCCGTCTTCCCAGTTGAATTGCAGGGCGTAGCGGCCTACGGGGTGAGCGCTGGCGGGTTTGGCGGGCGCGGTGTAAAGAGGCAGCAGGGCGGCGGGTTTGGGCCGGGGCTCGCCCGGCTTGCGGCCATCGAGAGCGCGCTCTTCAACGCAGGTGGCGCAGGGGCAGGCCTCGCGCAGCCAGGCAAAGCTCCAGCGGCTCTTGTGTCCATCGGACCAGTCGATTTCAAGGCCCTTGCCATCGGTGATGAGCACCCGGACCTTCTCCGGGGTAATGCTGATGCGCGGCAGCGGACGGTCTGCCTCGATCTCGTTCGTAACCTGATCTTTGGGGACAAAGCGAATGCCTTCGTGACTCATGGCTTCATTTTACAAGCGCAACAGAGCCAGAAGGCGATATTCGGCCTACAGGTTCCGGCCATAGCGCAGCTTGAGGCTCAGGATGGTGACGATCAGCACCAGGCTGACGCTATTCGAGGCCAAGACGGGCACAGATCGAATGAGGGTGCCGTAAACGAGCCATAGCGCCGTTCCCAGACCCATGACCAGAAACATGGTGAGCGATACATCGCGGACACATTTGCTTCGCCGGATGTAAAGAAGCTGGGGCACCAGACAAACAGTCGTGCAGAAACCGGCTACTAATCCGATCGAGTCGTTCGCCCAGTGCACATTCATATTCACGTTCTCCAGAAGAACCACGCGGCCATGGAAAGGCCGATCAAGACAACCAGCCCGCGCAGGACCTTCTGCGGCACGCGCTTCGAGAGCCGCGCCGAGGAGTAGCCACCGATGGCGGCGACCACCATGGCCAGCAGACAGTAGCGCCAGACAACCTGGCCGTCAAACACGAAGATGACGAAGGCGATGCCGTTGGCCATGGTGGTCGCAACCACCTTGAGGGCGTTGATCTCATGCAGATCCTCAAAGCCGAACAGGGACAGCACGGTGATCAACAGAAAACCTGCGCCGGCGCCGAAGTAGCCGATGTAAAAGCAGACAAAAATGGTGGACAGGAGAACCCCCACCAGGCGCGGGGAGCGGCGTTCACCGCTCGGAACTCCCTTGCGGCTCGCCAGCCAGCGAGAGACGGGGCCGCTCAGGGCGAAGATCGACGAGGCGGCCAGCAGCAGCCAGGGCACCATGTGCAGAAAGGTCATCTGCGGCGTGTTGAGCAGTACCACGGCACCGGCGGTTCCGCCAATCAGGCCGCCCAAGCCCATCAGCAGAGCCAGACGCAGATTCTTGCCAATATCCTCGCGGTAGGCGGCGATCGAAGTGAGCTGCCCAGGCCAGAGGGCGACGGTGTTGGTGGCGTTGGCCTGAATGGGGAGGATCTTCATGCCGAGTATGGCAGGAAAGAGCAAAAAGGAGCCACCGCCGGCCACGGCATTCAGCAGCCCGCCTAGAAAGGCGGCCACGGTGAGCCAGACCCAGCGCCAGTCCACAAGCGGAAAAAGGGCAGAAAAATGCGTCATGTGCATCTATTGTAGAGGGCGAATGCGTTTGCGGGGCGAACGCGTGAGAGACAGCGGGATAAAAGATAAGAGGCGGCGAGTTTTTTGCAATTCCATGTCGCATCGACCGGGGCAAAACGGAAGGCGCACGGCGCGCGGGGCGGCCAAGTTGTTGAAAATGAGAAGGAAGGGCAATATCTTCATATATGAGTCTAAACCGCGCAGATTTTATGAATCTGTCGTGCTATATTTGTATCAGATTGATTGAGCGGCTTGGACTCAGGTCCGGGGCGCATCCAATCGTAATCGCATCAGGAGGTGTACTCTCATGGCAATCACACGTTGGGATCCGTTCCGCGAAGTCGTAGCACTGCAGAACCGCGTCAACTCGCTGTTCCGCGAAATGAACCAGGAAGACGATCCGGTGGCGGCGGCCAGCTTTGTGCCGGCGGTCGACATTTACGAGGACGTTCAGAAGTTGGTGTTGAAGCTCGAAGTGCCGGGCATCGATCAGAAGGATCTGGATGTGCACATCGAGGATCACACGCTCACCGTCAAGGGCGAGCGCAAGTTCGAGGCCGAGGAGAAGGAGCAGAACTTCCATCGCATCGAGCGGCGCTACGGCAGCTTTTTCCGCGCCTTCACGCTGCCTTCGACGGTCGATACGGAGAACGTGGCGGCCAGCTACAATGCCGGTGTGCTGAAGCTGGAGCTGAAGAAGAAGCCCGAGGCGCAGCCGAAGCAGATCGAAATCAAGGTGGCGTAAGGGCTGGTTCCCCGCTCCCAGTTCTCAGTTTTCAATCCTGAGAACTGGGAAGGGATAGCTGATTTCGCCAGGATGGTTGGGTCAGCACTTTCGTTTTACCGAAAATGCGAATACTATGTACTAGTATGTAACGGTACGTATTTTTGTTGTGAGGTATGAAGATGCAAACCATCAGCGCTTCCGATCTGGCGCGCAACACGAGCGCGATCCTGGAACGAATTCTCATGGGCGAAACGGTCAGCGTGATGCGGAATCGCACCGAGATCGCCCATATTGTGCCCGCCAAGCGAACGCATGACCGCTGCGCAAGCCATTGCTCGGATCAGAGGATTGCTGACGCCAGCCCAGGGTGAAGCCTGGCTGAGAGACAGCCGTGGAGATTTCGACCAAGAGGTTCACGACCCATGGGAATAATCTTCGACACCTCAATCTGGATTGGTCTGACTGAAGAGGAAATATCCGAAGAGGTTGCATCTGGGGCCGCTGGGGAACAACAGGTCTTTATCTCGGTGATTTCTCTGGGAGAATTGAACTTTGGCGTCGAATCGGTGAGTGACATGGCTATCCGGATGCATCGAAGAAGAGCCCTGAATACTTTCGAAGAGATGCCCGTTCTCGATGTGACCGCACAAACGGCCAACGCTTTCGGTATGCTTGCGGCTTTCATGAAACAGTCGGGCCGGTCGCCAAGAACGCGGGTGAACGATCTCTGGATCGCCGCGCAGGCAATTGAAAATGATTTTGCTCTGTTGACGACGAATATCAAGGATTTTGAGGGGCTGCCGGGTTTGCGGGTCGTTAGTTTGTGAAGGGCACTGCCAAACAGCTGTGGCGAAAGTCAGGGTTTGAAGGGCTTTGTAACAGGGCATGACTTCAGTCGTGCCGCAAACGCCGCATATAAGTACGGGCTTTAGCCCCTGCCATGTTTGTTTTTCTGTTCGTTGAAATCAGCAGCGGCTAAAGCCGAGATTCTGATTGGGCTTCTATCGGCACGACTGAAGTCGTGCCCTGTTACAAAACTGTTCCCTGAGGAGAAACAATGGCAATTCGTTGGGAGAAGTTGACGGTCAAGTCGCAGCAGGCTATCGAGCAGGCGGGGGCGCGGGCCTCGGAACTCGGCAATCCTGAGGTGCAGCCGGTGCATCTGCTGCTGGCTCTCGTGGAGGACCGCGAGGGTGTGATTCCTTCGGTGCTGGACAAGATCGGCGTTCCCACCGAACGGCTGGAGCTTGAGCTCCACCAACTCGAGGAAAAACTGCCTCGGGTGGGTGGTGCGGCCGCGCAGCCGGGCCTGAGCCAGGCGCTACAGAAAGCCCTGGACCAGGCCTTCCGCGAGGCCGCCAACTTCAAGGACGAGTACGTTTCGACGGAGCATTTGCTGCTGGGTGTGGCCCAGTCAAAGGACGAGCCCGCGGGCGCGGCGATGGCTGCAGTGGGCGCCACGCGCGAGGCGATTTTAAAGGGGCTGACGGCGGTGCGCGGGACACAGCGCGTGGTCGATCAGAACCCCGAGGGAAAGTTTCAGGCGCTGGAGAAATACGCCAAGGATTTGACCGAGCTGGCGCGGCGCGGCAAGCTGGACCCGGTGATCGGCCGCGATGAGGAGATTCGCCGCGTGATCCAGGTGCTGAGCCGGCGGACCAAGAACAATCCCGTGCTGATTGGCGAGCCGGGCGTGGGCAAGACGGCCATTGTCGAGGGCCTTGCGCGGCGCATTGTGAGCGGGGACGTGCCGGAGAGCCTGAAGGACAAGCGGGTGATCTCGTTGGACCTCGGCTCGATGCTGGCCGGGGCCAAGTACCGCGGCGAATTCGAAGACCGGCTGAAGGCGGTGTTGAAAGAGATCGAAGAATCAAACGGCGAGATTGTGTTGTTCATCGACGAACTGCACACGATTGTTGGCGCGGGCGCGGCCGAGGGAGCCATCGACGCGAGCAACATGCTGAAGCCGGCTCTGGCGCGCGGCGAACTGCGGGCTATCGGCGCAACCACGCTGAACGAGTACCGCAAATACATTGAAAAGGACGCAGCTCTGGAGCGGCGTTTTCAGATCGTCTACGTCGGCGAGCCCAACGTCGAGGACACGATCGCCATTCTGCGCGGGCTGAAGGACCGCTACGAGGCTCACCACAACGTGCGCATCAAGGACGCGGCGATTGTGGCTGCCGCTACGCTCTCGCACCGCTACATCAGCGACCGTTTTCTGCCCGACAAGGCCATCGACCTGGTGGACGAGGCGGCGGCTTCGTTGGCCATTCAGATTGGCTCGGTGCCGACGGAGATCGACCAACTGGAGCGGGAGGCCACGTCGCTCGAAATCGAACGCGCGGCGCTGAAGCGGGAGACCGATGCGAACAGCGTCGAGCGCCGCACCGAGGTGGAGCGCGAGCTGGCGGAGAAGAAAGAGAAGATCACGGCGCTGCGGGCGCGCTGGACGCGAGAACGCGAGGCGATCAGCCGTGTCAGCGAGCTGAAAAAGAAGATTGAAGCGCTGCGCTTCGAGGCCGAGGAGCAGACGCGCAAGGGTATGCTCGACCGCGCCGCGCAGATTCAGTATGGCGAACTGCCCAAGCTCGAAACCGAGCTGAAAAGCCTGGACGCACTGCAGGACGAAGCGCAGAAAAAGGGCGGCGGCGTGGCGCGGATGCTGAAGGAAGAGGTCGATGAGGAAGACATTGCCGCCATCGTGAGCAAGTGGACGGGGATTCCCGTCTCGCGGATGCTGGAAGGCGAGGTGAAGAAACTGGTCGAGATGGAGACGCGGCTGCGCGAGCGGGTGATCGGGCAGGACGCGGCGCTGACCGTCGTGGCCAATGCGATTCGCCGTTCGCGCGCGGGCTTGAGCGATCCGAAGCGTCCGATTGGCAGCTTCATTTTTCTGGGGCCGACGGGCGTGGGCAAAACAGAAACCGCGCGCGCGCTGGCTGAGTTTCTCTTTGACGATGAGCAGTCCATGATTCGCATCGACATGAGCGAGTACATGGAAAAGCACGCCGTGGCGCGGCTGATCGGCGCGCCTCCGGGATATGTGGGCTACGACGAAGGCGGGCAGTTGACCGAGGCCGTGCGGCGCAGGCCGTACGCCGTGATTCTCTTCGACGAGATCGAAAAGGCGCATCCGGATGTCTTCAACATTCTGCTGCAGGTGATGGACGACGGCCGGCTGACCGACGCCAAGGGACGGACCGTGGACTTCAAGAACACGGTGCTGATTATGACCTCGAACCTGGGCGCGGCGCTTTTGACCGGCGATGCGCTCAAGAACGAGAAGGATTTCGACCAGGCGCGCGAATCCGTGATGCGCGTGCTGCGCGAGCACTTCCGGCCGGAGTTTTTGAATCGCGTGGATGACATCGTCGTCTTCCATCCGCTGGGCGCGGCGCAGATGAGCAGGATTCTGGATCTGCGGCTGAACGAGGTGAGCAAGCTGCTCGAAGAGCGGCAGATTTCGCTCGAACTGACGGAGCCGGCGCGGCAACTGATTCTGGCTGCCGGGTCGGATGCGGCCTACGGTGCGCGACCGCTGAAGCGCGCCTTGCAGCGCATGATTCAAGATCCGCTGGCGATCAAAATCCTCAACGGCGAGGTGCTCCATGGGACACACGTGCGCATCGACGCGGACCCCCACTCGAACCAGTTGAAGTTCGAGCCCATGACCCGTGAGGCGATGGCGTGAGAGGTGAAAGCTCATCTCACGCCATCGCTGAGCTAGATCAAACAGTGGCCGGCGTCTTCAGAAAGTCGAGCGCGCGGATCAGGTAGGGTTTCAGCTCGCGGCGTTGGACCACTGCGTCAAGAAAACCCTTTTCGAGCAGGAATTCCGCGCGTTGAAAGCCTTCGGGAAGCTTCTGACGGATGGTTTGCTCGATGACGCGCGGTCCGGCGAAACCGATCAAGGCTCCGGGTTCAGAGATATTCAGGTCGCCGAGCATGGCGAAGCTGGCCGTAACGCCTCCCGTGGTGGGGTCGGTCAGCACGCAGACGTAAGGCACCCTCGCCTCGTCCAACTGCGCCAGCGCGGTAGAAATCTTGGCCAACTGCATCAGGCTCGCTACGCCTTCCATCATGCGCGCCCCGCCGGAAGAGGCCACCACGATGAGCGGCTTGCGCGTCAGCCGCGCGCGGTCCACGGCGCGGGCGATCGTCTCGCCGACCACTGCCCCCATCGAGCCGCCGATGAAACTGTATTCCATGGCGCTGACCACCACCGCGTGGGGGCCCATCTGGCCGACCGCGTTGAGAATGGCATCGTCCATTCCGGTCTGCTCCTGGGCGGCGCGCAGCCGGGACTTGTACGGCTTCACATCGGTAAAGCTCAGCGGATCGGTCGAGCGCAAACCGCCGTCAACCAGTTCGTAGCCGGGCTCGAGCAGCAGATCCAGGCGCTGCCGCGCGCCGATCTTGAAGTGGTGCTGGCATTTGGGGCAGACGTTCAGGTTGGCCTCGCAGATCCGCCTTCCAGATGGCCTCGCGGCAGCCCACGCACTTGATCCAAAGCCCTTCGGTGCGCACCCGCCGCTCGCTCACACTGGCCGAGCTCACAGGACCGGAACCAGAGCCATGTCCGGACTCGTATTCGCCGCTTTCGCGCTTAAACCACGACATTCGACCTCCTCATGCAATCGAAGAAATGCTTTGCTGCCTTGTTCAGGATGCCGGTTGAAGTCTGCCTCTGCCTGCCCCGCTGCGATTGGCCGTACTCATCGAATCGCCGTCTGAATTCGATTCCGTGTCCGGTCACAAAGAAAGGATAGCAAATGCCCATCCGACAAAGAGGACCGAGCTGGCAAGTGGACGTGCGACTGCCAGACGGCAAACGATACAGAACGACAGTCCAAACCGAAGCCGACGCAAAGAAACTTGAGGCGGAACTGCAAACAAACCCCCAACAGCGCCGAGCACTGAAGAAACTTTTGAAGCCATCGCCCGGCGCGACGAAGGCCGGTCTTCAGCCCTTATCGTCGCCATCGGAGAATGCGCCCGAGGCATCAGGCCAGCCGAACTCCACCCCGGCCACGTCTCACAAATCTGCCGTGCCATGGCCGGCAAATCACTGAGCTATCGCCACGTGTGTCAAGCGGCCTTGCGGCGCTTGCTCCAAGAGAACGGCCGCACTGACTTGGCCAGCCGCATCCCGAAGCTGAATAGCAATATGCCACGGGAAACCATCGTTCCGGATGCAGAGTTCGAGCGGATGCTCAGGGTCTGCGCACCTGAAATTGAACTCTGCCTCTTGCTGGCGCACGAGGCGGCGCTTCGCTCGAAGGCCACGCTTGAGCTCAGCCGGGCCAACTGCGACTTCGACGGCAGACGCATCAACGGCACTACGAAAGGCGGAACAAAGTACGACATTCCCATGACGAAGCGGCTCCATGAGCGACTGCTCTGGTTCTGTGCCGCCGCGCAGTCGGCAACGGAACCCTTGACGGCCGTCTTTCGCCCGCACAGAAAAGAACTCACCGCAAACGCTCTCCGGTCGGCCATGGCCGCAGCTCGGGTCAGAACCGGACTCACGTCGACATGGGGCTTGCATGATGTGCGGCGTACCGCCGCACGAAACCTCTACAACGTCACCGGAGACATTCGCAAGGTGCAAAGCCTACTCGGCCACAAGATGCTCTGGACGACGTGCTGGTATCTCGGGAACGCGCTTCAGAACCTATCAGCCGATGACCTCGAAGCGGCCACCGGCAACAAAGCAAAAGAGGGAGAAAAAATCGCATGAACACAAGAGTGATTTGGGATGTGACTGCGGCCAGGGCCAGGGGCGGGAAAATCACCGCCATCGACTCGGCCATAACGCGATGCTTGGACGCATACAACGCCATCGTCAACAAAGAGCTGGCCAAGGGCGTCAGCATGATCACGGCGCAGTTTGAAGCAAACACGGCGTACCGGATAGCGATGCCGGTGCTGGACTCGCCGAATTCGATTCAGGCGTACATCGCTTGTGTCGCTCAGGGCATGAACCTGGAGATTTTCAAGGGTCGGGATGCATCGCAGATGCTCTACGCGGCTCAGGTGGCCCTGAGCCTTTACCGGGCCACGCACAAAGAAAGTGAGGCGAAGGATTGCGAAGCCTGAAGCAGGTTCCGAAGAAGATTCCCGAAGTGAAGATCAAGCGATGCCCAGTGTGCGAGAAGAACCACACGCCGCACAAAGAGTTTGGCGTTTTCTGCTGCGCATCCTGTCTTCAAACGGTCATTCGGCCACTGATTTTCACCATCATCGAAGCGAGGAAACCATGAACAAAATTCGCAAAGATGAAGTTCTCGGCCCGCTGGTGAGTCAGTCGGCGAGCTGCGCTCGGCTGGCTCACATCCTGGTCCATGCCGCAGAGGATTTGTGGGAAGCCTCCACGCTCCATGACCCGGCTCAAATGTATGAAGAGGCACGCGCTGCCGCTTCGCGGGTGCTCGAAGTCTGCGGGATGGACTAGACCACCCCCCCACCCCCCCTTTTTCCATGTTCCCTTCCCCCCCACCCCCCACCACTTCACCCCCCCCCCCCCCCTCCACCCCCCGGAGTCAGAAAACCATGAAGACAATCGAGCAACGAATGAAACCGGCAAGCAAAGAAGTAACTCACGCGGCTCACGAGCAACAGATGAAGGCCGTGCAAGAGACAGCCAAGCGAGAACGGGAACGTGACAGGCAACGCCATGAATAACCTCGAAGAAGCCACGAAGATAGCCCAGGACGTGCGCTTCGGCATCCTCGCGCGCGAGCTGGCCGACAGGCACGCCCGCGGCCTGGACAAGGCCCCGGTCATCCGAGAGCGGGTGCTCCGCCAGCAAGAGCAGGAACGCGCGAGTTCCTGGTGCGTCTTGCCGGGCTTGGGCGGCAGGTGGGCGACGCTGCCGCCACCGGCAAGCCCATCGACCATCTGTTGGCTTCCATCCTCGAACTGCGGCGGCGTGAGCTGCTGTAAGAGCACGGGCTCCCGCCCGTACCTGGTCAGTAACGAGCGCGGGCTCCCGCCCGGACCTGGTCAGCAAGTGTGCGGGCTCCCGCCCGTACCTGGTGCGTGAAAGCATGGGCTGCCGCCCGGGCCTGGTGCGTAAGAGCGCGGGCTCCCGCCCGTACCTGGTGCGTAAAGTGTGCGGGCTCCCGCCCG
>CAWBHO010000148.1:0-19908 GCA_963788415.1 uncultured Acidobacteriaceae bacterium
CTGGTGAAGTATCTCGATAACATCTCGGAGGGCGAGATTGTCGAGCTGAACATCCCCACCGGCGTTCCGCTGGTGTACGAACTCGACGAGTCCCTCAAGCCCATCAAGCACTACTATCTGGGCGACCCTGAGAAGATCAAGGCGGCGATGGACGCGGTTGCGGCTCAGGGAAAGAAAAAGTAACTGTTGGAAAGTGTCAGCTCGTCTATAACCGGTTTAAAAGCGAAAATCCCAGGCCTCGGAGTCGAGGCCTGGGATTTTCAGGATGGGAACCCAAGATAAAATGCCCGGCTGCGAGTGGTTCGGAGCCGGGCATTCAGTTTTTAGACGCCAATAACGGCGCAAAGCTCCTTGACAGCCGCCGCGCTCTTCTTCAATCCGGCTTCTTCTTCCGCAGTGAGCTTGATCTCGACAATCTGTTCGATGCCGGAGGCTCCGAGCTTGCAGGGAACGCCGATGAAGTAGCCTTCGATGCCGTATTCGCCTTGGAGATACGCGGCGCAGGGCAGAATCTTCTTCTTGTCCTTGAGAATGGCCTCGGTCATCTCGACCGCGGCGGCCGAAGGCGCATAGTAGGCGCTGCCGGTCTTGAGGTACTTGACGATCTCGGCGCCGCCGTCGCGGGTGCGCTGGACCATGGCTGCCAGCCGGTCCGGAGCGATCAACTCGGTGATGGGGATGCCAGCCACGGTCGAGTAGCGGGGCAGGGGCACCATGGTGTCCCCGTGGCCGCCAAGCACAAACGCTGTGACGTTCTCCACGCTGACATGCAACTCTTCGGCGATAAAAGCGCGGAAGCGGGCCGAATCGAGCACGCCGGCCATGCCGATGACCCGCTCGCGGTTAAAACCGGAGTGGCGGAAGGCGGACTGGGCCATGGCGTCGAGCGGGTTGGAGACGATAATGAGAATCGACTCGGGCGAGAACTGGGTGACCTTGCCGACCACATCGGCCATGATCTTGGAGTTGGTGTGCAGCAGGTCGTCGCGGCTCATGCCCGGCTTGCGCGGAATGCCCGCGGTGATGATCACGATGTCGGAGTTGGCCGAGGCCGCGTAATCGTTGGCCCCGGTGATCTTGACATCGCGCTTTTCGATCGGCATGGCTTCCAGCAGATCCAGAGCCTTGCCCTGCGGAACGCCGTCCACCACGTCGACCAGCACCACATCAGCCAGTTCCTTGGACGCAATCCAGTGCGCTGCCGTGGCGCCCACGTTGCCGGCGCCGATAATGCTGACTTTCTTTCGCATTTGTTCTTCTCCTCTGAAATTCAAGTTCAAGACTCGTTCCCATTCCGGTTAAAGATTGGCGATGATGCGGGTGGCAAACTCGCTGGTGCCCACCTTGGTGGCGCCGGCGGTCTGACGCTCGAAGTCGTAGGTGACGAATTTCTGCAGAATTGTCTTCTCCAGTGCCGTTTCGATGAGCCTGGCCGCTTCCTTCCAGCCAATGAACTCGAGCAGCATCACGCCCGAGAGGATGACCGAGCCGGGGTTGATCATATCCTTATCTGCATACTTCGGCGCGGTGCCGTGGGTGGCCTCGAAGACGGCATAGCCGTCGCCGATATTGGCCCCGGGCGCGATGCCCAGGCCGCCTACCTGCGCGGCGGCGGCGTCGGAGATGTAGTCGCCGTTGAGGTTGGTGGTGGCCAGCACGGAGTAATCCTCAGGCCGCAGGATGATCTGCTGGAAGATGGAGTCGGCGATGCGGTCGTTGATGAGCAGCTTGGCTTTCCAGGCGTCGTTGCCGTGGCTTTTGCCGATCTCGTCGAGCACGCCCTTCACCTCGGCATAGACGCCGTCGCGGTAGCTCTGCGAGGCCATCTCCAGACCCGGCTCGATGCGTGCGGCGTTGTCTTCGATGGAGATGCCGGGCTGCGCCTCGACGTTAGCCAGAATCCAGCTCTCGCGCTCGGTGACGGTTTCGCTGCGAAACTCCTGCTGGGCGACCTCGTAACCCCACTCGCGAAAGGCGCCCTCGGTGAACTTCTGAATGTTGCCCTTGTGGACCAGGGTAACGGTCTTGCGGCCAGATTCGAGAGCCGCGCGGATAGCCGACCGCACCAGCCGCTTGCTACCGAAGATGGAAATGGGCTTGATGCCCACGCCGGAGTCGGAGCGCACCTTTTTCTTGGTTTTGGACAGGAGATCGTCGTTCAGAAACGAGATCAGCCGGGCTGCGTCCGCGGAGCCTTCCTTGAATTCAATCCCCGCGTACACGTCTTCGGTGTTCTCGCGGTAGATCACGATGTCCAGCTTCTCGGGATGCTTCACCGGGCTGGGCACGCCCTGGTAGTACTTCACCGGCCGGACGCAGGAGTACAAATCGAGAATCTGGCGCAGGGCCACGTTGAGCGAACGAATGCCGCCGCCGACCGGCGTGGTCAGCGGTCCCTTGATGGAGACGCGCAGGTCGCGCGCCGCGGCCACCGAGTCGTCCGGCAGCCAGGTGCCGAAGCGGCGAAATGCCTTTTCGCCGGCAAAGATCTCAAACCAGCGAATACCCCGCTTGCCGCCGTAAGCCTTTTCGACTGCCGCGTCGAAAACCCGCTGGGAGGCTTTCCAGATGTCCCGCCCCGTGCCGTCGCCTTCAATAAAGGGAAGAATCGGATGATCGGGTACGTCGAACTGACCGTTTGCGTACTCGATCGGCCTGCCGTTTTTCGGTAATTCCTGCCCGTTATAGGTGGCTTGCATGCCGGTGGGGAAATCCTCTCCTGTGGCTATTTTCAACTCAAGGCTAACACCTGCAAATTGAAAGTGGCAATGGAAGGGCGATCCATGGCTCATCGGAGAGTTTCACATCTCAGGATCTAGCGGTCCGGAACGCGGTTGAATCTCTCTCCGTCAAAGCGCGGAATGCCGAAGTGGCCGCGCAGATGAAGCACGTCCACGGGGCTCAGATCGCCCTTCAGGGTTACCAGAACCAGGCTCCGCGGGGTTTCCGCCAGCAGCACCGCGCCGCGCACATTCACCCCGTCCATGCTCAGCCAGAGGTCGGTGTTCCCATTACGAATCGGGCCGCCTGCGCCGGTCGTGGTCACCAGATGCTTCCAGCCCGGCCGGTGATAAGCCTCACGCAGCGCCTCCACCTGCGCTTCGTCCGCCCTGCCGGGCGCGTTGAAGCGCAACAGGTGCACGCTGATGCCGTCGAGCTTGTCGATGGCCTGGCGGGTTTGCTCGTCCACCCCGGGAAGCAGGCCGGAAGCGGCGCTGAGCATGGTCCGGTCGAGCACAAAGCTGGACCGGGCCTCTGCCTGCGCGCTCAGTTGCGCTAGAGCCGGAGGAGTCCAGTCCAACTCCGCCGGACCCGGCTCAGGCACCGTCCCGGAAGTGGCTGCAAGGGGCGGAGCCGGTGGGCTTTGCAGCTCCATTTGCGGTTCCTGCGGGGCTTGTTGCGCTTCTGGCGGGGCTTGCGCCAGAAGCGGGATGCAACCGATTCCCAAGCTCAATACGATCAGTTCAATCCAGCGTGTAGTTCTCATGTTCACTTGAACGCGAACAGAAGCAAAAAGTTTCCATGAAATCCGGTGGAGACCTCTGAAAAGATCCCCATCCGCGCCAGTATCGGGCAGCGGCCGGGGAAACAATGCAAACATACGCTGAAAATTGACGCAAATCCAGTTCTTACCCCCATGGATGCGATAAAATCATGCGGGAACATATCGAAATTGCCGAATCTTCAATACACGGAGGACACATAGAAATTGGGAAAAAGCATGGTCCCGAAGAAGCTGTTTTTCACCAAGGGCGTAGGCAAACACAAGGAGCGTTTGACCTCCTTTGAGCTGGCGCTTCGGGATGCGGGGATCGCCTCGCAGAACTTGGTGCGCGTCTCTTCCATCTTTCCGCCGCAATGCAAGCTGATTACGCGCAAGGAAGGCCTTAAATACGTCAATCCCGGCGAGGTGGTTTTTGCCGTGATTGCGGAGAATTCGACCCGCGAGGCGCACCGGCTCCTGGTGTCGAGCATCGGCGTGGCCATTCCCGCTGACAAGAACACCTACGGCTACCTGAGCGAGCACCACAGCTTCGGCGAGACCGAGGAGCAGGCCGGCGAGTACGCCGAGGAACTGGCCGCCGAGATGCTCGCCACCACCCTGGACGTGGATTTCGATCCGGACAAAAGCTGGGATGAAAAGAAGGAGATTTACCGCATCTCCAACAAGATCGTGCGCACCAGCAACGTGACCCAGTCGGCTGTGGGCGACAAACGCGGCTTGTGGACGACCACCATCGCCGCCGCCGTTCTGATTTTGGAAGAGTAGGGATTGTATCCAGCGGAACTTTGAGGCCAATTCCGCCGTGCGGGATTGGCCTTGCTGCATCGATTGACATGCGTGCCCGATCCATTCACGTTTTTGTAAGCAGACTGAACTCATCGGTGCCAAGCAATGCAGCGCAAATACAACAGTCGGGCTGGTGCAGATGCGCATGGGCGCCGATCCGGAGGCCAACTTCGCCTCCGCCGTCCAGCACATTCGCGAGGCGGCGCGGCTGGGCGCGAATATCGTCTGCCTTCCGGAGCTTTTCCGCACGCAGTACTTCTGCCAGCGCGAGGATCTGCGCCTCTTCGATCTGGCCGAGCCGATTCCGGGACCGTCCACGGCTCGCCTCTCCGAGCTGGCGCGCGAGTTGCGTGTCGTGCTCATCGCCTCGCTTTTCGAGCGCCGTGCTCCAGGGCTCTATCACAACACGGCGGTCACCTTGAACGCCGATGGAGACCTTGCCGGCGTTTATCGCAAGATGCACATTCCCGACGATCCGCTGTACTACGAAAAGTATTACTTCGCGCCGGGCGATCTGGGTTTTCAGACTGTGGAGACGGCTTTTGGCCGCGTGGGCACGCTGGTTTGCTGGGATCAGTGGTATCCCGAAGGCGCGCGCATCACGGCTCTTCAAGGGGCGGAAGTCCTCTTCTATCCAACCGCGATTGGCTGGCACCCGGCCGAAAAGGCCGAGTTCGGCCAGGCGCAATACGACGCCTGGAAGACCATCCAGCGCTCGCACGCCATCGCCAACGGAGTGTTCGTGGCCGGCGTCAATCGCGTGGGAATGGAGCAGGGCGACGTCAAATTGCCGCAGGGCGACGTGCTGGGCAATCGCGCCGAAGGGCAGGGCATCGAGTTCTGGGGCGGCAGCTTCCTGGCCGATCCATTTGGCCGCATCATCGCCCAGGCCTCGCACGATCAAGAGGAGATTTTGCTGGGCGAGATCGACGTGGGCCTGATCGAAGAAACGCGCCGCAACTGGCCCTTTCTGCGCGACCGGCGCATCGACGCCTACGCGCCGATGACCAAGCGCTTTCTCGATCCAGTAAGTTCCTGGGCAGCGGACGGAGAAAGCAAGTAAATTGCGCTGTTTTCTGCCTTGCTTCAGAATTCGGGCAGGTTTCGGAACAGATTCGGCCGGCTTTGGAAAAGAAACATTGTGCGTGGGCGTGATTTCAGCCATGCCGAAGAGCGCGGATGAAATTTCTGGGTTTGAGCCCTGAAAAATACCGATCGAGAGTTCATGACCAAGGAAACTCCAAATCAGCTCGGCTACCGCATGCCCGCCGAGTGGGAGCCGCACGAGGCCACCTGGCTGGCCTGGCCGCACAATCCCGAGGACTGGCCGGGCAAGTTTCAGGCCATTCCCTGGCTTTACGCCGAGATTGTGCGCCTGCTCGCACGCCATGAATTAGTTCATCTGATTGTCGAAGACGCGAAAGCCGAACAACGCGTGCGCGGCATTCTCGCGCGGGCCGGAGCGAATCTCAATCAAGTCCGCTTTCATCAGTGGCCGACCAACCGCAGTTGGACGCGCGATTCGGGGCCGATTTTCATTCGCAACGCCGAGGCGCAGGTCGCCATCACCAACTGGCGCTTCAATGCCTGGGCCAAGTACTCCGACTGGCCGCTCGACGATGAGTTAGCGGGCCGCGCGGCTGAGTTACTCGGTCTGCCGGCGTGGGAACCTGCGGTGCGGCTGGCGAATGGGGACTCGCGCCGGATTGTGCTCGAAGGCGGCGCCATCGACACCAACGGCGCGGGGGTTCTGCTGGCCACTGAGGAGTGCCTGCTCAGCCCTGTGCAGGAGCGCAACCCGGGCGTCAGCCGCGCCCAACTCGATCAGGCTTTTCACGATTTTCTGGGCATCGATCAGGTGATCTGGCTTGATCGCGGCATTGTGGGCGACGACACCCACGGCCATATCGACGACATCACGCGCTTCGTCGGACCAACCACGATTGTCACCGCCGTCGAGCCGGACACAAGCGACCCCAACCACGCGCCGCTGGCAGAAAATCTGCGGCGTCTGAAGTCTGCGCGCACACCCGATGGAAAGCAGTTCGAGTTAGTCGAGTTACCCATGCCCCGGCCGGTGCTTTTTCGCGGCCAGCGGCTTCCGGCCAGCTACGCCAACTTTTATCTCGCCAACGGTCTGGTGCTGGTGCCCACCTTTCACGATCCTCATGACCGCATCGCGTTGAACACCCTGGCCGAGGTCTTCCCGGAGCGCGAGGTCATCGGCATTCACGCGGTGGACCTGGTTTGGGGCCTTGGAACGCTGCATTGCATGACCCAGCAGCAGCCGGCCGAAGCAGACTCTCAAGCCGAGATCCGAGACCTGACCTAAGTTATGTCCGAAGTTATGACCGAAGCTATCAACAAAGCTATGATCGACGATCTCCAGGCCATGCAAGCCGCCCTGGCCGAAGCCCGTTTGGCTGCGGAAGCCAGCGAGGTGCCGATTGGCGCGGTGGTCGTCCGCGAGGGCGCGCGAGGAGCCGAAATTGTCGCGCGCGGGCAGAATCGAGTGCTGCGCGATGAGGACCCGACGGCCCACGCGGAGATTGTCGTCCTGCGCGCGGCCTCGGCGGCGCTGGGCAATTACCGTCTGCCCGGCTGCACGCTGTATGTGACGCTGGAGCCCTGCGCCATGTGCGCTGGAGCTCTGATTCATGCGCGAATTGCCCGGTTGGTCTTTGCCGCGGCCGATCCCAAGGCGGGCGCTTGCGGCTCGGTGCTCGCGGTGCTCAATCACCCGCAGCTCAACCACCAGATGCAGGTGGAGCAGGGAATTCTGGGCGGCGAAGCCGGCGAGCTCCTGCGCAATTTCTTCCGAGAGCGGCGGGAGCGGTAAACTACCCGGATGAAGGTGGAAATGTACGGAACCTCCTGGTGCGGAACCTGCGCGGCGGCCAGGAATTTTCTCGACCTGCATGGCGTTGAGTACACGGAGATCGACGTGGACCGCGATCCGGCGGCTTCGGCCGAGGTGTTGCGCCGTGTGGGCAAGCGGGCCGTCCCGCAACTGGTGATCGACGGCGAGTGGTTTCAGCCCTATCAGCCGGGCCGAGGGCTGCTGGTGGACGAGTTGCGGGCGAAGCTCGGAATTGTTCGCGACTGAGGGCGCGGGCCTCGTACAATCGAAAGTTGAAAAGAGGCTGCCGAAGGCGGCTCAACGAAGGAGCTCCCCCATGATCGAACGCTATACCCGCCCAGGGATGGGCCGCATCTGGAGCGATGAGAACAAGTACCGCTGCTGGCTCGAAGTCGAGTCGGCGGCCAGCGCCGTTCTGGCCGAGGACGGCGTGATTCCCGAGGACGCTGCCGAGGCGATCGCCACCAAGGCCGGCTTTTCCGTGGCTCGCATTCAGGAGATCGAGGCGGAGGTGAAGCACGACGTGATCGCCTTTACCACCGCGGTCTCTGAGACGCTCAAGGCTCAGGGGCTGGACGACGAATCCCGCTGGCTGCACTACGGGCTGACCTCGAACGACATTGTGGACACGGCGCAGGGGCTACAGGTGAAAGAGGCCTCGGCGCTGATCCGTTCCGGCATTGTGGAGCTTCTGGCGGTGCTCAGGCGGCGGGCGCTCGAATTCCAGCACACGCCCACGATCGGCCGCACGCACGGCATCCACGCCGAGCCGACCACCTTCGGCCTGAAGCTGCTCAACTGGTTCGCCGAGATGGAGCGCAACCTGGCCCGCTTCGACGCCGCGGCCGAGGATATGCGCGTGGGCAAGCTCTCGGGCGCGGTGGGAACCTTCGGTCACCTGAAGCCCGAGCATGAGGAGAAGATATGCGCGCGGCTGGGCCTGAAGCCCGCGCCGGTGGCCACGCAGGTGATCCAGCGCGACCGCCATGCAGCCTACATCTCGACGCTGGCGATCATCGGCGGTACGCTGGACAAGATCGCCGTCGAGCTGCGCCACCTGCAACGCACCGAGGTGCGCGAGGCGCAGGAGTATTTCAGCGCCGGCCAGAAGGGCTCTTCGGCGATGCCGCACAAGAAGAACCCCATCACCTCGGAACAGATCAGCGGACTGGCGCGCGTCTTGCGCGGCAATGCGCAGGCGGCCTTTGAAGACATCGCGCTGTGGCACGAGCGGGACATCTCGCACTCGTCCGTCGAGCGGGTCATCTTCCCGGATTCGACGATTCTGGTGGATTATCTGCTGGCCAAAGCGGAAGATTTGATCGGCCGGCTGCTGGTTTATCCCGAGCGGATGAAGAAAAACCTTGAATTGACAGGCGGGCTGATCTTCAGCGGGCAGCTTTTGCTCGATCTGGCCGAGGCGGGAATGCTGCGCGAGGACGCCTACCGGCTGGTGCAGTCGCATGCCATGCGCGCCTGGACGGAGGATCTGGTCTTCCGCGACGAGGTGGCAAAGGATGAGGCAATTACCAGGCTGCTGACTCCGGAAAAACTGGAAAGAACCTTCGATTTCACGCGCCAGTTGGGCAATGTGGACGCGATTTTCAAGCGGGTCTTGAAGGATGAGGAGGCGGTTCCTCAGGCGGCCGAAGGGGCAGGGGAATATCCGGCGCAAACGGCGAACTTGCAGCGCCGGCGCATCGAGGACGCGCTCCAGTATGCGGATGAACTGCGGCAGAAGTCCGAGGAGGAGTTGGCGGTTCACCAACTGGTAGCCACCGCCGCCGCATTCCCCACCGTCGCGGCCCTGCATGGATACCTGGCATTGACCTTGTCGCGCGACGGCCGGCTGGAGGAGGCAATCGAACACGGCGCAGAGGCGGTGCGATTGTCGCCTCAGTCGGAGAAGGCGTCCCTGGCGCTTTTCCGGTCGCTGTGGGCCTCGGGACAACAGCGTCAGGCCTTCGAAGAGATGAAGCGGTTTCTCGAAGTCGGACGCCCGGAGGAATACTCCAAGATGATCCGGGATGTCGATCTGACGGCGAAGGAGACCCCGGATGCAGGTTGACGGTATAAACGGGGAATCCCGCAGGGACTGTGTTCATCCATGAATCTCACTCTCGCAATCACCGGCGCATCGGGCGCAATCTTTGGCCGCGAGATGCTGCGCGCGCTGGAGTCTGACGAGCGCGTAGAACGTGTGCACTTTGTGGCTTCAGAGAACTCGTTGCGTGTGGTGGCCGAGGAACTGGGCGTGAGCGGCCGGAACGATCTGCTGGAAAAATTGTTAGGCGTAGAGTCCACGGAATCCCACCCTAGCCGCAAAAACACAGACGCGGCGAGGGTGGGGCACCCGGCATTTGTGGGCCGGAGTGACAAGATTGTGCAGCACTCGGACGCCGACATTGGCGCGGCGATCGCCAGCGGCAGCTATCCTTCGAGCGGCATGATCGTCCTGCCCTGCTCGATGGGCACGCTCGGGGCGATTGCCAACGGACTGGCCCATTCGCTGATTGCGCGCGCCGCCGATGTGACGCTGAAGGAGCGCCGTCCGCTGATTCTGTGCGTGCGCGAGACGCCCTTCAACCGCATTCACCTGCGCAATATGACGCTGGCCGCAGAGGCCGGCGCGGTGATCTTTCCCTGCATCCCATCGTTCTATAACCAGCCTGTCGACTCGAACGAGATGGCGCGCCAGTTTGTCTGCCGCGTTCTGGCCCATATCGGCCTGCCGCAGCCGGGGGCGTATGTGTGGAAGGCGGAGAGCGCGGGGGCCGAAGAATAGGGATCAGCAAACAGCGAACAGGGATCAGGGGCCCATGTCGTTCGTTGATGGAATCGCTTGCATCCGCGTGATGGGGAGAAGAGAGCAGCGGGTTGGCTTCCGCTTCGCGGAAATTGCGGGTTTGCAGGTTCGCGAAGGAATTTGACATGCGCCCCGGCCAGAGTCGATACTGCTTGCAATGCAGAACTCAAGGAAATACGGAATTGCGGTCATGGCCATGTGCATGTGTATGGGCTGCGGACCCCTCCGTGTGGCTCTTGAGCGGCGAATGCGCTAGGCGCAACCAAAGCTTGAAGTCAGGCGGTCCGGGTCCGAAGAGGATTCGGGCCGTTTCGTTTTTTGTAGAGTGTTTTTTCCAGCTCTCAAACATGAGAGCTGGGACGCTCAATTTTAGTCGCTGACAGAGCAACCAAATACCCCAAGGAGTCGATCATGTCCGAAGCGAAGCAGCAGCACCTTGCCACCCTTGCCGTCCACGCCGGCCAATCGCCCGACCCGGCGACCGGCTCGCGAGCCGTTCCCATCTACCAGACCACGTCTTACCTGTTTCAAGATGCCGACCATGCCGGGCGGCTCTTTGCGCTGAAGGAGTTTGGCAACATCTACACCCGCATCATGAACCCGACGACCGACGTCTTTGAGAAGCGGGTCTCGGCTCTGGAGGGCGGCGCGGCTGCTCTGGCGACGGCTTCGGGCCAGGCGGCCGAGACGCTGGTGGCGACGACGCTGGCCGGGGCCGGGGACGAGATCGTTTCGACGACTTCGCTCTACGGAGGCACCTACAACCTCTTCCACTACACGCTGCCGCGGCTGGGCATTACGGTGAAGTTTGTGGATGCGGACGACCTTGAAGGCCTGGAAGCAGCCATCAACGAGAAGACCCGGGCGGTTTACACCGAGACGCTGGGCAATCCCAAGCTCGATGTGGTGGACATCGAAAAGATCGCGGCCATCGCTCACCAGCACAAGCTGCCGCTGGTGATCGACAACACCTCCGCTTCACCGGCGCTGGTGCGGCCGATCGAGTGGGGCGCGGACATCGTGGTCAACTCCGCCACTAAGTTTCTGGGCGGCCACGGCACCACCATCGGCGGCGTGATCGTGGATGCGGGCAAGTTCGACTGGGCGGCTTCGGGGCGCTTCAAGGACTTTACCGAGCCGGACCCGTCGTATCACGGGCTTTCGTATACGCGAGGCCTTCGGGCCGCTGGCCTTCATCCTCAAGGCGCGGGTTCAGGGGCTGCGGGATACGGGCGCGGCAATGTCGCCCTTCAGCGCCTTCCTGCTGCTTCAGGGGATCGAGACGCTGCATCTGCGGTTGGAGCGCCACTCGCAGAATGCCCTGGCGGTGGCCAAGCATCTGGAGCAGCATCCCGGCGTGGCGTGGGTCAACTATCCCGGCCTGGAGTCCAGTCCTTACTTTGAGCGGGCGAAGAAGTATCTGCCCGACGGCAAGGGCGGTCTGCTGACCTTCGGCGTAAAGGGCGGCTATGAAGCGGGCAAGAAGCTGATCAATGCGCTGAAGCTTTTCTCGCTGCTGGCCAACATCGGCGACGCCAAATCGCTGGTGATTCACCCGGCTTCGACGACCCACGCGCAACTGTCGGCCGAGGAACAGGCGGCGACCGGGGTAACGCCCGAATTGGTGCGGCTGAGCGTGGGAATCGAGGATATTCGCGACATTCTGGGCGATCTGGACCAGGCGATCGAAGTGGCGAATGGGGCCGTAAACGGGCACAGCTTTGCCTGTACAACCGAAACTGCGGGTTCTGTTGCACAATGAAAGCTATGACCGAATCGAGCACCGGGGCCGAGCCGTGGCCCGTCCCGCGGGGGAACCGGGCGCCAACCCTGACCCCCACTTATGAAGGCGACTTTGTGCTCGACGAGCCTTTGTTGCTCGAGTGCGGCCGCGCGCTGGCGGGCGTCACGCTCCACTATGCGCTCTACGGACGGCTGAACGCGGCGCGGGATAACGCCGTGCTGGTGTGCCACGCGCTGACCGGTTCGGCGCTGGTGGGGGCTTGGTGGCCGGAGATCTTCGCGCCCGGCGCAGTGCTGTCGCTGGAACAGGATTTTGTCATCTGCATCAACATGCTGGGTTCCTGCTACGGCTCGACGGGGCCCGGTTCGGTGGACCCGGAGACGGGCGCGATCTACGGACCCGAGTTCCCGCTGGTTTCCATCCGCGACAATGTGCGCGCGCAGGCCCGGCTGCTGGATTCGCTGGGTGTTCGCCGGCTGCGGCTGGTGCTGGGCGGCTCCATCGGCGGCATGCAGGCTCTCGATTGGGCGATCCACGATCCGGAGCGCGTGGTGGGGCGCGCGGTGGTCATCGGCGTGGCGCCGCTTTCGGCCATGGGACTGGCGCTCAACCACTTGCAGCGCCAGGCGATCCAGCACGACCCGGAGTGGGCGGGCGGCCACTATCCGCCGCAGCGCCCGCCGCGCCAGGGTCTGGCGCTGGCCCGCCAGATCGCCATGCTGAGCTACAAATCCGCGGAGCTGTTCGACGAGCGTTTTGGCCGCAAGCCGAACCGCAACGGAGAGGATCCGTGGAGTGGGGGCAAGCCGGAAGAGGGATCGGGCGGCGCCGGACTGATTGGCGGGCGGTTCGACATCGCCGGCTACCTGGACCACCAGGGAGAGCGGTTTCACGAGCGCTTTGAGGCCAACTCGTACCTGGCCATTCTACGCACCATGGACACCTGGGATCCGCTGCGCGGCTGTTCGTCGCCGGAGGAGGCGTTTGGTGGGATTCGCGCCCGGCTCAGCTTTGTGGGCATCAGCTCCGACTGGCTCTTTCCTCCCCAGGCGGTGCGCGAGTTTGCTTATACCATCCGCGCGGCCGGCGTTCAGGCCGATTACCGGGAGATGACCAGCGCCCACGGTCACGACGCCTTCCTGGCCGAACAGGTGGAACTGGTGCGGCTGCTGCAATGAAAACCGATGCGGTATTGGCGAGCGAGCTTCGAATTCGTCTTTCAGGCCGCTCTCCGGCGCCGTCCCGTGGGGATTTGCGGCGCAATGCCGCATAAGATTTTTTCTTCTTTGCCGAACTTCGCTTGTCACCGGGAGCGATGCTTTCTATAATCCATCCAACGCCCCATTTGGAAACGGGGATGGTGAAGTTCGCCTGTCGTCCCGACGCTCAACCGCCTCCGAAAACGGGGACGCATTTCGTGATTGAGCGCTTGAATATTGATCCCCATTTCAGCGGTTCCCAGGAGTTTTGAATGAAGAAGCTAATTTTAGCGTCCGTGATGGCATTGGCGACATTCAGCCTTGTTTTGACGCCCATGCTGCGAGCCCAGGATTCGATCACCATCAAGGATCCGGCAGAGTTCAATTCCTATCAAATGGCCACCTCCCAGCAGACGCCAGCCGCCAAGGCCGAGGCCCTGGAGAGCTTTTTGGAGACCTATCCAAACAGCGTGGTCAAGGCGGCGGTTCTCGATCAGCTGATTGACGCCTATCAGAGCATGCGCGACGCCGACAAGACGCTGGGGGCGGCCAGCCGCCTGCTGCAGGTGGATCCCAACAACATGAAGGCCATCTTCATCTCGGTGTTCATCAAGAAGAACGAGTGCGCCAAGACGCACGATGCGCAGACCTGCGACGACGCCGCGGTGCTGGCGCAGAAGGGCCTGGCGGCTCCCAAGCCCGCTGCAACTTCCGACGAGGACTGGAAGAAGCTCACCGGCGCCACCTATCCGGTCTTCGACTCGGCGATCGCTCAGGACGACATCGTATCGAAGAAGGACATCAAGGCGGGGATTGAAGAATACCGCGCCGAGCTGATGCTTTATCCGCCCGAGCAGACCAAGAGTGGGGCAGGGCTCTGGGACACCCTGCAACTGGCCGAAGCCTATACCAAACCAGGAGCGGCGGACCCGGTGCAGGCGATCTGGTTCTACGCGCGCGCCTGGAACTACGCCACTCCGATCAAGCCCCGGATCGAGGCCGATCTGGAGTATTACTACAAGACCTATCACGGCAATCTGGACGGCCTGGACGCAGTGAAGGCCCTGGCGGCGGATACCGTCTTTCCTCCGGCGACCTATGCCGTTACGCCGAAGCCGACCCCGGCTCAGATCGCGCACAATGTGGTGGCAACAACGCCTGACTTGACGGTGCTGAATCTGGAGGATAAGGAGTACATTCTGGCCAGCGGCACGCCGGACGATGCTGCCAAGCTGTGGGCGGTTATGAAGGGCCAGATCACGCCGGTTCCGGGAATCGTCATCTCAGCCACTCCGACGGTCATCAAGGTCGCGGTGACCAAGGATGCGCAGGCAGCCAAGGTCGCCGACTTCATCGTCACGATGAAGAAGCCGCTCGCGGACAAGGAAATCCCCGCAGCCGGGTTCGAGTACGGAATTCCGCCGGCCACCACGCTGGTGGGGACCTATGACTCGTTCACCCAGGTTCCCGCCACGGATACCACGGCGGCGACCGCTCAGATCATGCTGCGCGACGGAGAAATCCAGCTGAAGAAGGCAGCCGCGCCGCGCAAGCCCGCGGCCGGCCACCACGCGGGAAACTGATTGGGGCAGGTCGATCGCACCGGAATCGCCAAAAATCCGGGAAGCGTGACTTCCCCTCCTGGGCAATCGAAGGGCAGCCTGTTGCAGGCTGCCCTTTTTGTTTGGTTCAGGCCATTCTTCAGAATGCTGTCCTCTTGTTGTGAGCCGATGGTAGGCTAAGGGCAGCATGAAACGGTCCAGAATCCTCCTTGCCGGCCTTGGTGTTGCCCTGAGCGCTCTGGTTTGCGCCTTCGCCGGGGCGCAGACGGATCAGGGTGTTACAAGCCCCGAGCCGGTGCGCTTGCGCAAGGCGGAGCGGCGCCCGATGCCGTTTCCTCCGGGCGTCGAGACGCGGGGGGCTGCGGTCGAGTTTCGCTCCTATGACCGGATGAGCGCGCAGGATCGCGCCCTGGCGGAGGACGCTGAATCCGGCATCAGCGAGCGCGCCGGGTTCGAAGGCTTGGAATTCAACCAGGGCAAGTGGGATGAGAGGCAGATCGTTTGCTCAGCGCTCGCCGGCCACCTGTTCTTGCAGTTCATGCGCAACAACGGCACAGGGGATGTGAGCGTATTTTCGGCGTCGATTCCGCGCGACGGCAACGGGCGCGTGCGCATCATCCCCATTTTGCGCCGCGGCTATTCGCTCTTTTCGCCCGCGCCCATCAATGCGCTGACCATCTCGGCCTTCAATCACATCCGCGCCGAAGAACCGCCGGACGAATCCCCTGGGTGGCTGGCGACCGGGCTCTGCTACGCCGCCCTGGCGGGGGCCAACCCGCAAACCGCTCCGCCGGAGGAGACGGCTGTCCGGAAGCTCCCAGGCGCGCCGCCCGGCAGGCTGTTCATTCCCATCGAGGGGGGCGCGGTCATCTCGTTTGTAGACGTGTCGGCCACTCCCCGGCCCATGCAATGGACCATGACCTTCAACGGCAAGGGCAAGCTGCTGAAGGCCACCCACAGGCCGGCGCCGCGCGCAACGGAAAAGACTGCTCAGCGGAAGCCGGTCGAGGTTCAGGGAAAGCCCGTGCGGACGACGGACCCGGAGGGGAAGGCAATTCTGATCCAGTGAGCCGGAGGGCGGCGGGCCGGTTCAAAGCAGCGGAAGCCGATCTCCCTCCCCGGTGCCTGATCCCTGACCCCTGTTCCCTGGTCCCTGTTTCTCTATTCTCCCAGCACGATGCGCTGAATCCGGGTGGCGCGGCCGGTGACGGGGTCGCAGGCGACGAGCGCGGCGCACATCTTCGGATTTCCCTTGGCGGCCTCGAATTTGCTGGGCATTCCGGTGAGAAATTTGTGCAGCACCAGCTCTTTTTCGACGCCGATCACGCTGTCGTACGGGCCGCTCATGCCCACATCGGTCTGGTAGGCGGTTCCGCCCGGCAAGACGCGCTCGTCGGCGGTGGGAATGTGCGTGTGGGTGCCCAGAACGGCGGTCACGCGGCCATCCAGATGCCAGCCCATGGCGACCTTCTCGCTGGTGGCCTCGGCGTGAAAGTCCACCACGATAACCTTGGCTTTGATCCTCGCGAGCAGGGCGTTGACGGCGTGGAAGGGGTCGTTGGTGGTGTTCATGAAGACGCAGCCCTGCAGGTCGACGACCGCGTACTCCACGCCGCTTTCCGTGGTTCCCTCGAACACGCCGTAGCCGGGCAGGCCGGGCTGCAGGTTGGCGGGGCGCAGCACGCGGCGGCCGCGTTCCTGGCTGTCGGCCCCGTCCGAGTTCATGTAGTCGATCAGTTCGCGCTTGTCCCAGACGTGGTTGCCGGTGGTCAGAACATCGGCGCCGAGGTCGAAGAGATCCTCGGCGATCTGCGGAGTGAGGCCAAAGCCCCCGGCGGCGTTTTCCGCATTGATGATGGTCAGCTCGACCTCATGCGCCTCACGCAGATGGCCGATGTGCTCGCGCACAATCCTGCGTCCCGCGCTGCCGAAGATGTCGCCGATAAAAAGAATGTTCAAACGGGTCCAGCTCCTATGTGGTTAGAACAAACTTCAATTAGAAAGCCGCAGCACGTAAACGACCCAGGGCGCGATGCGCGTCTCGCTTACCCAGCGGTATGGCTCATCGCCTGTCGCCAAGGGCTTGCGCATCTCCACGATTTCAAATCCCGCGCGGGAATAAACTTCGAGATAGGAGTCGTGGGGCCAAAAAATGTCAACACAAGGCGTCCGATCCTCGAAATCCGTGGTGATGGTTTTCACGGTGTCGCCCGGCCTGGCGTGGCGGTTTTCAGGGAAAGCACTGGTTGAAAAGGAGGCCCACTCGTTCACGTAAATCTCCGGCGAGGAGACGATGCTCACCAGGATGCCATCCGGTTTGAGCAGCCCGCGCAGGTCGCGAAAGAGACGCACCTTGGTGTCCATGCCGGGAATGTTGTCGAAGGTGAATGCCGACTGGATGAGAGAAAAACCCTCGTGTGGCAAGGCGCTCATGTCGTCACCGGGAATAACGCGGTAGTCGCCCAGCGGGTCGATCTCGCGCGCCTTGGCAACCATCTCCGGCGAGATGTCCACGCCGATGGCTTCAAATCCGAGTCCGCAAAGGAATCGGGTGGAGCGGCCCGCCCCACAGCCGAAATCGAGCGCCGCCGTTCCCTTTACGTGAGCAGTAAATATCTCCGGCAAGTCGCGGAAGGCGAGATGGTAAGTATTGGAAAAATCGAGTTTCGCGTAATCATCAGCGAAAGTGACACTTTGATAGCTATTGACGAATTCCATCGACTATCTCCTCCCCGCGCTGCCGCAGGCAATGAATAAACAGGATTTTTCTTTCCCGTGAATCGCTTATCCTTCGCTTTCCGGTTCCTGATCTCTGTTCTCTGATCTCTGTTCTCTGTTCCTCATCAGCGGAAACAAGATCACGTCGCGAATCGACCTGGAGCCGGTCAGTAGCATCACCAGCCGGTCAATGCCGATGCCCTCGCCGCCGGTGGGAGGCAGTCCGTAGGCCAGCGCGCGCACGTAATCCTCGTCCATCTGGTGAGCCTCGTCGTCGCCATGGGCGCGTGCGGCAAGCTGCTGAGTAAATCTCTTATGCTGCTCGACCGGGTCGTTCAACTCGCTGAAGGCGTTGCCCAGCTCGAAGCCGCCGCAGAAAAATTCAAAGCGCTCGACATTCGCCGGGTCATCAGGCTTGGCCTTGCTCAACGGCGAGACTTCAGTCGGATAGTCGTAGATGATCGTTGGCTGAATGAGAAACGGCTCGACGACCGCTTCGAAGAGGTGATAGATGAATTTGCCCAGCGGCGCGGGCTTGGCTGGCGTTTCCTGTCCCTCCGCCGTTGCTTTCAGAGACTCGTAGTAGACCGCGGTCATCGCGCCGTGAATCGTCTTCAGCTCCGCGATGCGCTCGGGGCTGAGCCGCGTGGTTTCACCCGCCGCCTTTTCAAGAGAGCTCATGGCCGCGTGCAACCGCGCCTGAAAGACGGGCAAAGACTCGAAGGCGGTGAGCGCCGGTTTAGCGCCCGCTTCCTCAGGCCAGTACTCTCGGATGGACTCGCGCAGGGTGAGCCGCTGCCACTTTGCTAGGTCGATGGTGTGGCCGTTGTATTCGGTGACGGTGGTGCCGTTTACCTGCTTCGCCACAAACGCAATCAGCTCCTCGGTCAGCGTCATCAGGTCGTGATAATTCGCGTAGGCCTGATAGAACTCGAGCATGGTGAACTCGGGATTGTGCTGCGTGCTGACGCCTTCGTTGCGGAAGTTGCGGTTGATCTCATAGACGCGATCAAATCCGCCAACCACCAGCCGCTTCAGATAAAGCTCGGGTGCAATGCGCAGAAACAAATCCTGGTCGAGCGCGTTGTGGTGGGTCTTGAAGGGCCGCGCCGCCGCGCCGCCGGCAATCTGCTGCATCATCGGCGTTTCCACTTCCAGATAGCCGCGCTCATCGAAGAACTGCCGCATCGCCTTCAGCGCTTTGGCCCGCTTGACGAAAACTTCGCGCGCTTCGAGGTTAGCGAACAGGTCCACGTAACGCTGCCGGTAGCGCAACTCGACGTCGGCCAGGCCGTGAAATTTTTCCGGCAGCGCCAGCATCGCCTTGGCCAGGAAGGTGAGCCGCTCGACGTGGATGGTCAGTTCACCGGTGCGGGTGCGGAAAAGGTAGCCGGAGACGCCGATGTGGTCGCCCATGTCGAGCAGTTTATAGAGCGCAAAGCCTTGGTCGCCGACGGCGTCCTTGCGAACGTAAATCTGCAACCGCTGGCCGCCTTGTTGCAGCGTCGCGAAGCCGGCCTTGCCCTGGGCGCGGATGGCCATGATGCGGCCGGCGACGGCGACCGTCACGCGGCTGGCTTCAAGCTCTTCGGCGAGCGCCTCGCCCCACTTTGCGCGCACCTGGGGAACGGTGTGCGAGGCAGGGAACTGATTGGGGTAGGCGGCTTGGCCCAGCTTTACAATCTCTTCAAGTTTTTTCTGGCGCAGATCGAAGAGGCTACGCTCAAATTCTGAATCGAACACTCTCGTTTTCCTTCCGTTTCAGGTGCAATGGCCCAAAGGGAAGTATACCTGCTTGCCGGTTGGTGCTGTATTCTGAACAGGATTCCAGATGCCCTTGAATCCCTCCAATCCGGACGAAAAGCCACGCACGAAGATCTCGGGCGGACTGGCCGCCTACATTCAGGCCGAGAGGCTGATGCAAATTGCGCTGTTGCTGCCGGCGTCGGTGTTCATCGGCTGGCTGGGCGGCGTGTGGCTGGACCATCTGCTTGGCCAGAGATGGATCGCCGTGGCGGGCATCGTTTTTGGCGGCGTCTCGGGGCTGGTCTACGTGGCGCGGATGGCCATGGCCGCGTCGATGAGTTCGGCGGGCAGCGCCCGGTTGGAGAACAACTCCGGCAACAGTCCCAAAAATGGCCCCGAAGACGGAAATCAGGGGGATGAACGATGACGGAGCTCTCAGATCCACTCTCCGGTTCCGTTTCCAACCCAGTCTCCGATCCCGTCTCCAAATCGAGCCCGAACCCCGATCCGAATCCGATCATCGACCTGTCGGAGGAGCGGCTGGAGGCCATGCTGCGGCGGGCCATCTGGAATACGCTGATTCTGGGAATGGGCGCGGCTCTGGCGCTGTGGAAACTCTCGGGCTGGCGCAATGCGGCGATGATGGCTACGGGGGCCGCGGTTTCGGCGGTCAGCATTCTGGAGTGGAGGCGGCTGATTCACTTTATCAACCGGGCGATGGACAAGGACGGACAGGCGATGCTGAAGGGCGGGCCGGTGGAGTCCGGCGCCGGGGATGCAGCCGGCGGCAATGCCGATTCGGGACGGAAGTTGACCCCCAGGGGCGGCTTCATGGCGGCGGTCTCGCTTGTGCTCAGGCTCACCGTGTTCGCGGCGGTGATTTATGGTAGCCTGAAGTGTTTCCGGGGCTCGACTTTGGCGTTGCTTTTTGGCCTGAGCCTGGCGATGCTGGCCATGCTGTGGGAGGCGATTCGCCTGTTGC
>CAWBHO010000149.1:0-4125 GCA_963788415.1 uncultured Acidobacteriaceae bacterium
TCGCCCGGGCCTGACCTCGGCCATGGTGGGGGGGGGGGGGGGGGGGGGGGGGGGGGGGGGGGGGGGGGGGGGGGGGGGGGGGGGGGAGAAATGCCTGCAAAGTTCCAGTCAGAACCAGGTCGGCCTTGAGCTCCAGGCCGAGCTGTTGGGCGGTGAGCCCCCGCTGCGCCAGGTTGAAGACCGAATCCCGGGCCAGCACCGCAACCGCCGCGCAGTGGGCGTTGGCCAGGCTGGCGATGGTCTCTTCGGCAAGGGCGGTTCCCAGGTGTTCGGGGACGAAGTCGCGGGTGGCGAAGGGCAGAATGGCCAGCCGCAAGAGCGCTCGGGCCGGCGAGGGAAAATGCTGCCTCACTTCCGCCGAGAAGCGGTAGCCGCGTTTGTAGACCGTCTGGATGCACGCCTCCGGTTCGAGCCGCGCGCGCAGGCTGGATATGCACTTGGAAATGCTGTCGGTTGTCACATGCACCTCGCCCCAGAGCGCCTGTTTCAATTGCAGAGGAGAAACCACATGGCCGGCATGAGCCAGAAGCAGGCGCAGCGCCGCCAGTTCCTTGGGGGGCAGGTGGACGACCGACTCACCGCGCCACAGCGTGCCATCGGCTTCCAGCCGGAATCCTGCAAACGAGCGGCCCGGCTCTCCACCCTGGCAGTCAAATGATGTTGCCGGTAATCCCGGCTCTTGCGCATTGCGCAAAGCTTTAAGAGGATCGATCGTTGCAACCACCTTGTTCCCTCAAATTCCGGGCGACAAAATAACCCTTCCTTTGCCCGCGAGGGCGCAAAGGTCAAGGCAACAATGTCAACAGCGCCGCGCGAACCTGCGCGCGGGCGGGGAACCCAGAGGGAAGGTGCGCATGAATCCCTGCGGCTTCTGTGCTTCGATGAGCCCAGTGTCTTTTGGTAAACAAATTGATTATCAACCTTCAGGACGTGTGCGGGAAGAGCGCACAGAAAACATTCTGCTTCAGGAGTAATTCAACGCTGGTTACTGGGTAACCAGAAGGTTATCCATCCCCCCTTGTCAATGCCGGCGCTCGCCGTCAGTCCTTTGACTTGAGTGTGTAGGTCAGTCCCATGGTGAACTGAAAGGAGCTTCGCTTGGTGGGAGGCAGCGACAAGGGGGGGCGTTCAAATAGCTGTCTGTCGTGCCTACGGAAAAGCCGAGGTTCTTATGTGCTGGAAACGCCAAGGTGTCGGTTTCGCAAATGGAATGTTTCTTTCCTGTTGCTTTCGCTCATCAACTCGCCGTGCGGCGTGTCCCCCTTGCCCAGCAGCGGAAGGTCCGCTTTCCGTCCTCCCCTTGGTGCTGAAACAGAAGGGAAACGGAAGACTGGCAAGAAATCGGAAGAACTTCAAGGTTTGGTCAGGAATGGACGGGCCGCCAGATGCGATTCTGACAGTGAAACGATGCGCGCCTGAATTCTGATTCTCAGGCGCAGAGTGGACAAAGGAAGGTTGCCATGCCCAAAACGGTTTCCTACGCGCGGTGGGCTCTTGAACCGTATTGCATCGGAATGAAGCTGCGTTCGCTGCGCACCCAGAAGCGGCTTACGCTCTCGCGCCTGGCCGCCGATACCGGGCTTTCGACGGCGCTGCTCTCCAAACTGGAGACAGACCGCATGATTCCCACGCTCTCCACGCTGGCTCTCATCAGCCGCGCTTACGGCGTGGACATGGGCTTCTTTTTCAGCGAGCCCGCCAAACACACGCTCTCGATCACCCGCAAGGCTCACCTTGAAGGCATCAGCCGCGGACTGGAGTCGGTGAAGAGCATTCCGCTGAATGTATCGACACCGAGCGCCCGGCTGGTGGCGAGCATGATCGAGCTGTCCGCGGGCGGCGCTCCCTGCCCGGCCGATGCATGCCGCGGGGACAGCGCACTGGTCTACGTTCTGGAGGGAAAGCTGCGGCTCGATGCGGGCGGAATGCAGGAGATGCTCGAAGCCGGCGATTGTGCTTACGTGGAGAGCGAGATCTCGCTGGCCTGGAGCGCGGCAGGCAAGGGAAGGTGCCGAATTTTGGCGGTCATGCCGTCCGGCCCACGCGGGGAAGCCGGTTCGCACGGAGAAGCTGGTTCGCGCGGAGAAATTTGACTGGCCCGGCGCACCTTCCAGGGAAGCCTGCGCCGGTGAACGAGATCGCGAGGCAGCCTTTCGGCGGGCACGCTCTATATAATCGGAGGTGCAAGGCTGGTGCTCGCTAGGGCCCGGCCATCCAGCCCAATGTGAGGTCAGCCATGGAACGGACAGCGGTTCCTGTCGCGGAGCGGGTGAGGGAAGTGGTCGAGGCCGCGGTGGAGGTTTTGCGCGAGCCGAGGCCGGAGGTAGAATCGCCCCTGGTGGCCGCCAATTCCTTCGAGGCTCAGGCCCTGCGCGCGGAGATCATCCGCGTGGGCTGCAAACTGTGGGAGCGGCAGTACGTGGACGGCAACGGCGGCAACATCAGCGTCCGTCTCGGGGCGCGCTACGTGCTCTGCACGCCGACCATGCTGAGCAAGGGCGACCTGGAGCCGGCCGACATCTGCCTTTCCGACCTGGATTGCAACATCCTGGCCGGGGACCGGGCGCGCACCAGCGAACTGCTGCTGCATCTCGAGATTTACAAGGCCAATCCGCGGGCCCGCGCCGTGGTGCACTGCCATCCGCCCTGCGCAACGGCCTTCGCCATCACCGGCACGCTGCCTCCCAACGGCCTGATTCCGGAGTATGAAATCTTCATCGGCCAGCCGGCGATGGCGCCCTATGAAACTCCCGGCACGCAGATCTTTGCGGAAACGGTGTTGCCTTTTGTCCAGGACCACAACACGATTTTTCTTCAGAACCACGGCATCGTCTGCTGGTCCGATACCGTGACGCACGCTGAATACCTGGTCGAAATTCTGGACGCCTATTGCAGAATGTACCTGTTCGCCAAACAGATCGGCGAGCCGCTCACCTTTATTCCCGAGGAGAAGATCCAGGATATTCTGGCGCTCAAGCGGCGGATGGGCCTTCCCGACGCCCGCCTGAAGGGTTCTGCCCCGGAAGCCGGCGCGGCTGCGGAGTGCAGCGCCGAACTGGACCACCTAGTCGAGCAGGTGGTGGCGCGGATGGAAGAGCGGGACTGAGCGCTCTCAGCGGTCGTGCCGATGAGCAGGCCAGGATGTGCGCGCTGTTTTCGTTCCGGACGAAGACCCGCCGCTGAGATTCTGCTCAAGCCTGCGCGCTTTGCGGCCTTTCTGGCACGGCTCAAGCCATCGCCTTTCAAAGCCGCTCTGCGCTCCCCGTGAATTTCGCTTGAAAATCGGACCGCGGTTGTTTTGTCGATGTCCCGCCCGCCGGCTCTTATCTAGCCAGCGGAACTGGAACCGATTTCGCCCTCTCAACCAGCATCGTGCGGATAGCCTTCAAAATTCTCTCGACAGCGGGCCGGCGATAATCCCAGCGCGCGTCCTCGCCGGGCGGAAGAACGGCCATGGCCGCATTGGCCTCGAAGAGCAGAACGTCGCCGTCCGCGTTCAGGCCAAAATCGATGCCGCCATAATCCAGCCCAAGAGTTTTCTGAATCCCTTCCAGCGCGGCCATGGCCTTGGGTCCGAGCACGGCGGGCATATCTTCCAGAAACGCGGCATCTTCGGCGCGATGCTCGGGATTGTCGGCCATCTCGGCGCTGAAAAAATGAATTTTCCACTGTTTTGAAACTGCAAGGTGCAGCGGATAGAGCGCGCCGTCGATCATCATGGCGCGGTATTTGCGAATCTTTCCGTCGGCTGCGCGGGCATCGAGGAAATCCATCACGGTCAGGTCGTGGCCGGGCAGTTCAGTGAGCGCCGCCGGAAGCCCGTCCGGCGTCTCCACGCGCACAAAGTTTTCGCCGCCGTGAAAACCGGGAGTCCTGACCAGCAGCGGAAACTCGAATCCGTGGCGGCTCAGAGCAAGAGCGGCATCGGCTGCGGACAGCAATGCGCGCGGCAGGGTGAGGGTTTTGGCGGTGATCACACCCGGCATTCCGGCCAACCGATCGGCAATCGCCGCGCGGCCCGTGGCCATCACCGCCGCGGGAGCATTGATGACCGGCGCCGTCGAGTGCTCGACGAGCGCCGCGGCTCCGGCCAGCGCGGGTGCGGCTGCGTCGGCGTCTCCGATG
>CAWBHO010000150.1:0-8389 GCA_963788415.1 uncultured Acidobacteriaceae bacterium
CTGAAATGCGTGGTGAGTCAAGGATATTATTACCAACATCTTCGCTCTCAAAGGCGGCGGCTATGGATGCCTCTTTTCGCTTGCCGGCATTGATGAAGAAGGGCAGACCGACGAACAGCTCACTGCGGCGACGATGTCGATTGAAGGAGCGCTGCGCGGGTTGCCGGAAGGATCGTGCCTCTAGCCGCAGCACTTGCGCAGCTTCAGCAGGCTCAGGGTATTCCAGGTCCGGAGTCTGCGGGAGCACCTGCGATGACAGCCGCGCAGCGTTCTGCCATCTACGGCGACAGCCCGAACGCGCCTGCACACACCTCCGAAATCTCGCAGGCGCAGGCTGATGCCAAGCAGCGGTTGCTCGCAAAGCAGAAACAACAGCAGGACGCCAACCGAACGACTACAAGCCGCGATCAATTGATCGCCGGCGCTCGCATGGCCGGAGTTCTACTTGCAGTGGCCTTGGGAGAACCGACCGAGGAAATAAATTCGGTCTTTCACACGATCCAACACCAGCTTGCGCGACCACGGGTTGGTTGAGGTCAACTCAGCTTGTCGAAGAGAACATCGTGATTCTCACATGCGAGTCTCAGGCAGGTAAGATCAAGCTCGATCAACTCGAAACTGTCCCGGCAGAAGATCCTGCCACAGCAAGCTCTCGTCACCCGGGACAGTCCCGATAGGGACCTAACGTTTATGAGGACGTGTGCTCTTCAGTGCCTTGTCAGTTTGTGCTTTCAGCTGTGAGAATGTTCGTGGGCCGCACCCTGCTCTGTTCACGCGAACAATACGCGAACAATGCGCGTCCCAAATGGGCCTAATTTGCCCTAAGCAGTCCTAAAATCTATGCAACATAACGCTTTTGCTTTCAGATACATCCGCTGATTCCGGGCCACTTAGCTGAATTGTCCGGCAGCCCTGAAAAGGCCGGCGTCGGCGGTTCAATCCCGTCTCTGGCCACCACTCCTCCGTTTCACCCCCGCAGAGCCCAGCACCGTGTCAGTCTTCACGCGGGCTTGCCGTTCAAACACAAATGAAACCTTTATGGCACCGGCTTCGTTGGCCCGCGTTTCAGTGCCTGGCCACCACAGCCAACAATCGCGCCCGCAAGGGTCGGCGCCAGTCGCTCCGGCTCCAAATCCTGAATCCTGAGCGCTGGATGAATTGCCAACCCCGATCTTTGAAAAGGCTCCCCAACGAAAGTCGATCAACGGTTCCATTGTCGCCTCCCCAATGAGAGTTCGTACCCTGCGGAAAGGATGGCGGCGACGCAGATGTATCTACTTCAATCAATTACGTCAGAAGCAGATGATCCGGTTCCGATGCGGGCGGAAGCTCAGGTTATCGCATTTTGCGTCCGATAAAATGGATACAGGCATTGCAGATCCCGCGTAGAGTGTTGGAGGGATCGAGGCAGATCATGCACCGACGAGAATCGAAGCGGCAATTGGCAATCGGCAGGAGCGCGACTCTGAGAGTGGTGCGTTTCTACCTTGCCCTGGGAATCGTCTGGATCCTCGTCACGGACGGCATGGTGTCTTTTTATGCAGGCGTAGGTCTGCTTCCTTCTTTGCTGAGCATGGGCAAGGGCCTGCTCTTCGTGATTCTGACGGGTGCCGCGCTGTTTATTTATATGACGCGCTGGGTTCGCATCAGCCAGCAGGAAGCCGACAGGCTGAATCGCCGGCTGGCGCAGCTGAGCAAGTTCGCTAACGACATTGTTCTCCTCTACGACGAGGCCGGTCATATTCTTGATGCCAATGACCGCGCGGCCGACGCGTATGGATATCCTCTGTCAACCCTGCTGACCATGACCGTCGATCAACTGAGGCAGAAGAGCAGCGACTGGCGCCGGGATTTGGACACGGTTCTGCTTCGCGGAGAAATTCGCTGCGAAGCGTGCCACCGGCGCTCGGATGGCTCCGAGTTTCCGGTCGAAGTCAGTTCCCGGAGAATCGATACCGCGGATGGGCGCCTGGTGCAGAGCATTATCCGGGACATCAGCGAGAGGAAAGATGCGGAGCGCAGGATTGTCAGTCTCAAGGATGTCTACGCCGCTCTCAGCCAAACCAATCAAAGCATCGTGCGCATCACCAACCAGGAGGATCTGTTCCGCAACACCTGCAAGATCGCAGTCGAATTCGGCCACTTTCAACTGGCCTGGATCGGAATGGTCGATAAGTCGACAAATGATCTTGTCCCGGTGGCCATGGCGGGCTCGGAAGTCGACTATCTCGACGGGGTGGGCGTGTCCGCCGACCCGGAGTCGATCTTCAGCACCGGTCCGACGGGCCGTTCGATCATCTCGGGCGCACCCGTCATTGCCAATGACCTGCCGGCGTTCATGCAAGGCAAGCCGTGGATGATTCGCTGGGAGAAATTCAACATGAAGGCTTCCGCCGCGTTTCCCTTGTTTCTTCGGGGCGGCGCGGTTGGAGCTTTGACGCTGTACTCGAAGGACGCCGGCTTCTTTACTGAAGACTTGATCAGCCTTCTCGACGAAATGGCGCGGGATATCTCCTTCTCCATGGACAAGATCGAAGCGGATCGGGAGCGCATTCGCCTGGAAGAGGAGCTTGTCGCATCGAACGCGCGGGTGCAGGGCATTATCGAGGGCACCGAAGATATGATTGTGTCCGTCGATAAGAACCTGCGGCTCACTCTGTGCAACCATGCCCAAAAAAGCTTTCTGCTGACCAGGGTGCACGGCGACCTGCTGCCCGGCCTCAGGCTTGACGAGTGGGACGCCGATCATTTCAAAGAACTGACAATTCTGTCCGCAAATCTCAAACGAGCTCTCCAGGGCGAACATTGCACCGAAAGCTGGAGTTGCCGGAACGGAAACAGCGAAGCCTATTACGAGTCGTTCTTTGCGCCGCTGCTTGATCCCGCCGGAGAGATGATCGGAGCCTTCCATGTGGGAAAGAATGTCAGCGAACACAGAACGATGGAATTGGAACTGCGCAAGCTGACCATGGCTGTCGAGCAGAGTCCGGTGACTGTCGTGATCACCGATACGGATGGCGCTATTGAATACGTGAATCCTTCCTTCACTTCGAGCACCGGATACACCGCGGACGAGGTTTTGGGGAAAAACCCGAGAATTCTCAAGAGCGGAGAGACTTCGGACGAGGAATACCGGGCCATGTGGAAGAGCATTTCCGAGGGCCGTCCGTGGTTTGGACTCCTTCACAACAAGCGGAAAAACGGCAGCCTGTATTGGGAAGAGGCCGTCATCGCGCCCGTCCGCGACGCAACTGGGACCATTACGCAATATATCGCAATCAAGCAGGATATTACCTCGCGGCTCGATGCAGAAGAACGCGCGTCCTTCCTCACCTTCCACGATTCGCTGACGATGCTTCCGAACCGTGCTCTGGGGCGGACCTATATGGAAAGCGCAATCGCCGAGGCTGACATGGCCGGATGCCGGTCAGCGCTGCTTTCAGTCAATGTGGACAACTTCAAGCGGGTCAATGATTCGCTTGGTCACCGGATTGGCGACCTTCTGCTTCAGGCCATTGCCTTGCGTCTGCAAACCTGCCTCCGCGAAACGGACATCCTGATCCGCACCGAAGGCGATCAGTTTCTTATCATTCTTTCGCCGGTTGCCGAGCGCGTGGAGGTTGATCGAATCGCAGCCGCCATTCTGTGCGAGACTTCTTCGTCGATCTTCTCGATTGAAGATTTCGAATTGTCCGTCACACTCTCGATCGGCGTCGCGGTTTATCCCGACAACAGCCACGACTTCGACCTCCTCTACAGGCAGGCCGATATGGCGATGTCCGTGGCCAAGAAGTCCGGCCGCAACAGCCATCGCTTCTATACCGCAAGAATGGAATCGGATGCAAAAGAGTATCTTCTTATTCTCAACGGCCTGCGCAAGGCTCTGGAGCGCGGCGAGTTTGTCCTTCATTTTCAGCCGCTCTTGTCTGTTGCCAGCGGAAGAATCGCCGGCGCCGAGGCGCTCATCCGCTGGATACATCCCGATCTCGGGATGATCGCGCCGATCCGCTTCATCGACGTCGCCGAAGACAGCGGCCTGATCGTCGAAATGGGCCAGTGGGTGATCGAGACAGCCTGCCGGCAAGCCGCCCGCTGGAGGCAACTCGGTCTCGGCAAGCTCGTTGTGGCGGTCAACCTTTCGGCTGTTCAGTTTGAACGCCCGGGGTTGCCGGAGATCGTCCGCAAGGCGCTTGCCGAGGCGAATCTTGAGCCCGGCTGCCTCAAGCTCGAACTGACAGAATCCATCCTGATCGAGAACAACGCCAAGGTGAAGGAGATCCTGAAGCAACTCAAGGCGCTCGGAGTCAGCCTCTCGCTCGACGATTTCGGCACCGGATACGCCAGCTTTGCCTACCTGCGCAACTTCGATCTGGATGAACTGAAGATCGACCAGTCCTTTCTTCGCGAAGTGGCCATCAACAAAGGCGATGAACGAATCGTTCGATCCATCGTCGATCTAGCCAAGGGCTTTGGACTCCGGACGGTCGCCGAGGGCATTGAGAGTGCGGAGGCGTTCGAGATTGTTCGTGCAGCCGGATGCGACTATGCGCAAGGTTTTCATTTTGCCAGCCCGATGAAGAACGACGATTTCACCGCCTATGTTCGTTCTTTATCCAATAAAGAATAAGCCGGCCCGTTCGCTTCCACTGAGATGTTTCCCTCTTCAATTGAAGTCAGTCGATCGATGGTGCGGAAGTGGGCTAGATACGGAAGTGGGCTCGATACGGAACGCCGCAAGGGCATGAAACCGGAATTGCGTGGCGGGCAAGGCCGCCGGAGGAGTTGATCGATCCCCGGTCTCAGAAGCGGAATGTGGGCAACGGCAAGGCTATGCGGCCGTGGTTTTAGAGCAAAACCAGAGTAAACGTGCCCTCGGGGAACGTATGCGAGGTGGCTTTTTCTTGAGGAAAAAGCCACCTTGAGCTATACCTCTGGGTACAGCTACTCTGGTTTCGCTATAGCCGGAATCTGTTTCATCCAGCGCAGGAACGGAACCATGGTCAGGCCCTGCACGAAGACGGAAAAGGCGACCACCGCAAAACTGATCGTGATGATCTCATCGCGCAATGGAAGATCGGGCGGAAGCCCAAGGGCGAGAGCCAGCGCCAGGGCTCCGCGCAGCCCGCCCCAGAAAAGTACATGCTGCTGCCTGCCGGGGACGTGCATCAAAGAGCGCGAGAACAGCAGACAACAGGGATAGACGGCAACCGCCCGTCCCAGCGCCACCAGCGCAATCGCAATCCCCGCCGGAATCCAGATAGCCAGGAAATTTTCCCGGGCTTCGTGCATCCCGATCAAAAGGAAGACCAGCGAGTTGGAAACGAATGCAGCGAATCTCCAGAACTCCTGGGCGGCCTCTCTGCCGCGCACGGAGAGGGTGTTGAGAGACTTGAAATTTCCCATCACCAGCCCCGCCGTGATCGTCGCCAGAACGCCGGACAATCCAAGATGGTCCGCCAGCAGAAACGACCCGTAGGCGGCCACGGTCGTCACCGTGATTTCCACCAGATGGTCGTCCGTCCTGCCGGCGAGCAAAAGCGCCGCGACCGCGACCGCCGCGCCACAGGCAACGCCGCCGGCAATGGTATTGAAAAGCAGGACGATGATTTGCCCAGGCGTGAATTGCTGGCCGGAAGCCAGGGCGACGACCACCCCAAAGGCAACCGCGGCCGTGCCATCGTTGAACAGGCTCTCCGCCTCGATCAGCACCAGCATGCGGCCATGCGCCCTGGCTTCCTTGAAGGTGGCGATTACGGAGACCGGGTCGGTGGCGGCGATCAGAGCGCCAAAAACGAGAGCGTCGATCCACTGCCAATGTGCCAGATAGTGCATACCCGCCGCGGTCACGCCGGCAGAAAGCAGGACGCCCGCAGTGGCCAGCGTGGCAATCACGGCAAAATCCCGCCGCAGCTGATTCCAGTGAATGTAGAATGCGGCCTCAAAGAGAAGCGGAGGAAGCAGCGCCGTGAAGATCAGATCCTTGGTCAGCACAATCCGCGGAGCATAAGGCAGGAACGCCAGCAGGATACCCGCCGCCACCAGGCCGGCGCTGTACGGCAGGTGCAGACGCCGGGTCAGCACCGCCACCACGGCGGCGATCAAAAGCAGCAGCGTTCCGCTTTGAAGAGTGAGCTCCACGCGTTCTTGCTTTCACCCCCGGGCTGTCGTGGCCCTGTTTCTGGGTTCCCTCTCTACAGTAGTCGATCCTGAAAAGCCTGTAAAACCATGATAAAACTGATGATTGCATGATCTGAGCGATGAAGATGCGGTTTCCGCCCGCGCTGAGAACCCTCACGGGCACCACTTCACCGGAAGGAAGCACCTTGAGCTTCAGTTGCCGGTTGACCCCTCATGCACGACCCGCTGGCGCCAGCGGCCGGGCGTGTGGATCGACAAGAGACGAACAGGACGGATTTCACGAGCACGATGGCATGGATAAAACGTCGCGCCGCGGTCGAACCAGGCAATCGACTCACGCAGAATCAAAGCTCAGCCGGCACAAACGGTTGCGGAGGCAAAGGAAAACAAGGAAAAGCCGCTCCGGCTTCCTGCCCGCGAGATAAGCGGATAAGAAACCGGAACGGCCTGTGTCGTCATGCTCTGAAGCTTGAACCGGAATCAGGCGATTCTCTCACCGCGCCTGCCAATCCAGGCTCCCTGGGCTTCGCGATTGAGGCTTGGGGAGCCACAGATCAAGGCAGGTCTATGAGCCCGCGAGATTAGTCCTGCTCTTTGCGAGCCTTCTTGCGATTCCGCTTGCGCGCCAATGCCGCCTTTACGCGGTTCTTTTCACCGGGCTTCAGGTAGTAGGAGTGACGCTTGACTTCCTTGATGATGTCCTCCTGCTGTACCTTCCGCTTGAACCGGCGCAACGCATTTTCGAGCGGCTCGCCTTCCTGTACGCGAACCTCTGCCAAAAAATCCCACCTCCAAACCTGCCAAATGGGCTATCTTCATGATACTGGAAACTCGGCTCGCGGTCAGCCCGATGAGCTCTTCATTGGCAGAAGATCCTTCCGATGCAGATCGGAATTTCGCTCGAATTTCGCTTTTCGTCCCGGAATCCGCCTTGGGCCGGTTTGCAGCCCTGCTCACCGGCTTCCGAGCCTCCGCGCTCCGTCCTACAACCGTCTGCCTGGAAGCCCGCAATGGCATAAACTTGACCCAGAGGCTTTGAAACCATGATCCGCAGCTACCAGGGGCGGCTGCCCCAGATTCCCGCCAGTTGCTATGTCGACCTCTCCGCACAGGTAATCGGCGACGTGACGCTCGGCGAGCACTCCTCGGTGTGGATGAATGCCGTTCTGCGCGGCGACGTGAACTCGCATCCGCGTCGGCTCGAACTCCAACGTCCAGGACTGCGCCGTCCTCCACGGCCAGCGCAATCTGTACCCGGTGATCGTGGGCGACTGGGTCACCATCGGCCACAACGCCACCGTCCACGGCTGCGTGGTCGAGGATGCGGTGCTGATCGGCATGGGCGTCACCGTCCTGAACGGCTCGCCGCATCGGCGAAGGCTCCATTATCGCCGCCGGAGCCGTGGTTCCGGAGCGCACCATTGTCCCGCCTCGCACACTGTGGGCCGGCGTCCCCGCCAAGCTCCGCCGCGAACTCTCGGACGCGGACCGCGAACTCATTCTCCAGTACGCAAAGAATTATCTGGACTACACCGAGATTTTCCTGAAAGAAACGGCCGGCAACTGAAGCTGGCTCTCAGACGGCGGGCGGAAGCTCTTCGCGCTTCTATGAACTTGTTGAGATACTCCCGTTGGGTGAAGGAACGGGCTTTAGCCCGTAGAAGCTGTTTCACAACCTGCCTTGTGTCAGGGCACGACTTCAGTCGTGCCAAAAAGCGCCCAAAAACAACGGGCTTTAGCCCCTGAGGGCCACAATCCGGGATTCTCAATCGATTTTCAACAAATTCCTGGGCGCAAGCCGGAAGGCGTTCAGAATCATTCTGGGCAGTGTGGCGAGCAGGCCGGCCAGGCGCGCCACGCGTAGCTCACCACCCGGAACACCGCCTCGGACGCGCCGTCTGCGCCGGTCGCCTCTGCGCCCGAACCACTCCCCTCTGCGCCTGCCTCCAGCGGATCGCGAACCTGCCCCGAGGCCGCCGCGGAAGGGTTCCCTTTCGCGAGCTGGAGATCCAGCAATTGCTCGACGGTTTGCCCGCAACCGGGAACGGCCGCCCGCGGCGCAATCTCGCTGAGCGGTGCGAGGGCGAAGGCGCGCTCCGCCAGCCGCGGGTGGGGAATCTCCAACTCCGGCTCGCGGATGGCGTGGTTCCCAAAGAGCAGAATGTCCAGATCCAGCGTGCGCGGCCCGTTAGCAATACGTAGTCTAGTCTGAAGCAGGTGACAAAACCATGAACCAGTAGGTTAGCATAAC
>CAWBHO010000151.1:0-9749 GCA_963788415.1 uncultured Acidobacteriaceae bacterium
GCTCAGTTGATAGTCCTCGGGGCGCCAGTTGGCGGATTGGGCAATCGCCGCCAGACCCACGACGGGCGCTTTTCCATTGCTGAGCACCACGCCGTCGCTGGCAAACCAGGAGGCGAAACCGGCTCCGCCGCGCGCGGCCACGTCTTTGGCGAAGCGCGCCTCGAGATCGAAGAGCATCATCTTGCCGGGCTGGACGGTCGCGTCCGCCAGAGGATTCGGCGCGGCCTGCGCGGTCGCGTCGGGAAAGTCCAACTGACCCCAGGACGCTTGCGGAGCCAGAGCAGCTCCCACCCCAACCAACACCAGCCAACAAAGATTTCTTGTCCAGTTTTTCGCCACGTTTCAAGCTCTCCCAACGATACGGAAAAATTCTACTGCGCCAGTCCTTTGGCCGCGTAATTTCATCGTTTCCCAGGTCTCAGAATCGAGGGGCACCCGTGCGTTTGTGGTTCAATGACGAATTCACCTGCTCCACTGCGCGCCTGCGCTATTCGCCGCTGAAGGGATTATCCGGGGGCGGCTTGAGCGTGGTGGGATCGGGGACGGGCGGGGGAACGGCGGCGGGCTGGATGCGGCTGCCCGCGGCTTTATCCATGAATGCGTTGAAGACGCGATAGGGGTCGCCGGGGAGCAGGTGATTTTCCTCAAGCGCCAATCGGACGCGGCGGCGGAACTCCCGCACCGGCGCGTATTGCTGTGTGGCCAACGTCTTGAAGAGCACGGGGAAGATCAGCTCCGATCCCTTGATGGCATCCACGCCCAGAATCTGCGGATCGGCGACAAAAACATCCCGGAACTGCTCGCTGTCGCGCAGTTCCATGGCGATGCCCTTCAGCAGTTCGACGACCTTGTCGGGGTTGGCGGAAAAATCCACGCTCACGTTGACAGTCGCTACCGAGTAGCCCATGCTCAGGTTGGCCACGGTGGTGATCTGCGAGTTGGGAACGATGTAGAGTGTGCCGTCGTCGTCGCGGATCGTGGTCTTGCGCAGGGTCATCGCTTCCACGGTTCCGGTCAGGCCGGCCACGCGCACCCGGTCTCCCACATTGAACTGGTCCTCGATCAGGATGAGGATGCCGTTGAGCATGTCCTTGACGATGTTCTGCGCGGCCAGGCCGATGGCCACTCCGGCAATTCCGGCCGAGGCCAGCAGCGGAGCAAGATCGATTCCCAGGGCGGCCAGAAACTGCAATCCGGCGATGACGCCGATGATGGCAATGCCCGTGGCGTGGATCACTCCAGCCACGGTTTTGACCTGCGAAGAGCGGGCCGGTCCAGGCGCGTGCTGCTCGGCAACGTGAATCATCCGGGCCGTCACCAGGCTCAGCAGGCGGGTGAGGATGAAGGCAATGATCGCCACCACGACCAGGTGCGGCAGCCTGATGCGGACAAACTCCTGGGTGTCGCTGGTCCACTCGTTGAACACCTTGCCCATGAACTGCCCATCGGCAAACCAGGCCATCATGGCCGCGATCGAAAGCGCAATCGGATGCATTGCAAGGCTCCTCTGTCTACGCTAGAGAAAATCTTCTCATGGTAGCGGGGAGGAAGTGTTCGCTCAGGGGCTGAAGCCCGCGGATTTTTGGCCTATTGCGGGACGGCTGAAGCCGTGCCCTTTCAAAACGATGCGTTTTTCAGCAGCCTGTGAAGCCGTGCCCTTTCAAAACCGTCCGATGCCGGAAGCAGATTTCCTCATGATTTCGAGGGGGAAATGCTCCATCCATGGAAGAAAGCCGTCGGATTTTCTTCCTGGTGATTGAAACGCGGGCGGGATTTTCGGTTTTGCCGCCGGGGCCGGGGTTGGTACAATCAGGGCTGGAAATTCGAGATCCCCGCTCTTGAACAAGGTCAAGTTTTTTTGAGGAGTAAAGGAAATGCGACTGGCAGCTTCCAGCGCCCATGATTCCGTGTCGGCCGAACTCGGCGGCGGCAGCCTGAGCCCTCAACAGATGGTCGAAATCTACCGGCTGATGGTTCTTTCGCGCCGCGTGGACGACCGCGAGATTCTGCTCAAGCGCCAGCAGAAGATCTTCTTCCAGATTTCAGGCGCGGGCCACGAAGCGCTGGGGGTGAGCGCGGGCCTGGCCATGCGCCCCGGCTACGACTGGTTCTTCCCCTACTATCGCGACCGCGCGCTGTGCCTGGCGCTGGGCGTCACGCCCGCCGAGATGATGCTGCAGGCCGTGGGCGCGGCCACCGATCCGGCCAGCGGCGGCCGCCAGATGCCGACGCAGTGGAGCAGCCGGCCGCTCAACATTGTGAGCCTCTCGGCCTCGACCGCGACGCAACTGCTGCACGCCGTGGGCTGCGCCGAGGCCGGGCGCTATTCGAGCCGCCATCCGGAGGCGGCCTCGCGCGCCGAGGGCGATTACCGCGCCTTCCGCGATGTGACTTTCCACGGCGACGAGGTGGTGTACACCTCGCTGGGCGAGGGTTCCACCTCGCAGGGCGAATTCTGGGAGGCGATGAGCACCGCCTCGAACAAGAAACTGCCCGTGGTGTTCTGCGTGGAAGACAACGGCTACGCGATCAGCACGCCGGTCGAGGTGAACACGCCGGGGGGCAACATCTCCCGCCTGGTGGCGAACTTCCCCGATTTTTACTTCGCCGAAGTGGACGGCACCGATGCGGAGGCCAGTTTCCTGGCTTTTCAGGCTGCGGTCGAGCACTGCCGCGCCGGCCGCGGACCGGCCTTTGTGCACGGCCACTGCATTCGCCCTTACTCCCATTCGCTCTCCGACGACGACCGGCTTTATCGATTGAAGGCCGAACTGAAGGCCGACAACGACCGCGATCCGCTGCTCCGGATGCAGATGCGCCTGCTGCGCGAGGGCATTTTGACCGCTGACGAGCTGACCGCGCTGGAGCATTCGCTGGACCGCGAGGTGGCCGAGGCCGCCGACCGGGCGCTCGAGGCTCCGCTGCCCAAGGTCGAGGAGATTGGCCGGCACATTTACTCCGAAGATATGGACCCCACGAGTCCGACTTTTGCCACCGAACAAGCCGCCGCGCCGGGTTCCGTGAACGGAGGCAAGACCGGCCGAGCGCCGAGCACCGAGTCGCGCACCATGGCCGACCTGATCAACGCCTGCCTGCTCGACGAGATGCGCCGCGATCCGCGCATCGTCGTCTTCGGCGAGGATGTGGCCGACGCCAGCCGCGAAGAAGCTCTGGCCGAGGTCAAGGGCAAGGGCGGCGTTTTCAAGCTCACCGCCGGCCTGCAAGCCGAGTTCGGCTCCGAGCGGGTGTTCAACTCGCCGCTGGCGGAGGCCAATATTGTCGGCCGCGCCATCGGCTACGCGGCCCGCGGCATGAAGCCCGTGGTCGAGGTTCAGTTCTTCGATTACATCTGGCCCGCCTATCACCAGATTCATAACGAATTGTCGCTGCTGCGCTGGCGATCGAATGGCGAGTGGGCCTGCCCGGCGGTGATCCGCGTACCCATCGGCGGCTACCTGACGGGCGGCGCCATCTACCACTCGCAATGCGGCGAGAGCCTGTTTACGCACATCCCCGGCCTGCGCGTCGTCTTTCCGTCGAACGCGCTGGACGCCAACGGACTGCTGCGCACCGCCATCCGCTGCGACGACCCGGTGCTGTTCCTCGAACACAAGCGGCTTTATCGCGAGACCCACGACCGCGCGCCCTATCCGGGGCCGGAGTTTGCCATTCCCTTCGGCAAGGCGCGGATTGTGCGTCCCGGCGCGCAGATGACGCTGGTCACGTACGGGGCCCTGGTGCCGCGCTCTTTGCAGGCCGCCGAGCGCGCCCAGCGCGAGCATGGCATCGACGTCGAAATTCTCGATCTGCGCACTCTGAATCCGTACGACTGGGAGGCCATCGCGGAGTCGGTCCGCAAGACCAGCCGGGTGATCGTGGCGCACGAGGACATGCTCAGTTGGGGCTACGGAGCCGAGATCGCCGCGCGCATCGGGGATGAGCTGTTCGACTGGCTCGATGCTCCGGTGCGCAGGGTGGGCGCGAAGGACGCCTTTGTGGGCTATCAGCCGCTGCTCGAAAACGCTGTCCTGCCGCAGCCGGAAGGGATTCTCAAGGCGATTCTCGATTTGAAGGCCTTTTAGGCAGGCAAGAATTATTTTTGGGAAGTTGACCCTTTTGAGGGGGTAGAATCAAATGATTCTCAGGTATGCGTTTGGAGGGTATTTCCAGTGGGTACTGGATGCCGCCTGAGAAACGGTCGAGTGGCCTTATCAGCCATTAGGGTTCGATTCCCTTGCCCTCCGCCAGGTACTCGACTATTTAAGATTTGACTGGTAGTGCCGAAGTGCTAGTATGCCTTTAGTTTCTCAGGCGGCGTCCAGCACCACGGATACCCAATAAGTGAAAGCCCCAGATTGATAACCTGGGGCTTTCGCATTTGCAGAGCATTTTCATTGATCCGTGGCCGGGTGCTGGGTGCCCCAGGTCCGGATTTTCCGACCTGGGAAACCACGAGCCCAATTGCCCTAGTCCCTTTAGTGCTTTCCAGGCGGCCGCTTGCAGCAATCTCCAGCGGCCACCGGTTCGTCAGCGCCCGTGCCCATGCACAAAGACAAACAGCCGCAACAGAAGCAGCAGCAGTGTGAGAGCCACGGCGCAGGCCAGGAGCAGGCGATGCGGGCGCGGTTTGGCTCGATACGGTTTGGCTCGATACGGTTTGGCTCGGGGCGGCTTGGTTGGACGGGTCATGCGCAGGGCAGAATGGAAGCGAAACCCATTTTATCCTGGGGCTGGGCAAGTTTGTCGCGCGGATGGCGGAATTGTTGCGAGGATTGCCTTGTCCTGCGCATGGTTTCAGAGCCGCGGCCCCGGATTTCAGGCGCAAAAGCCCGCTTTCCCCCTTGCTGGTAGAATGGAAAGTGCCGCGGTGTGCGGCAAATTGACTTATTTTTTGTTCCCAATTCCATGGCCCGCGTGGCCGAACCCGAGAGAAGGAAAACTGCAACTGTGAGCCAGACGATACGCAATATCGCCATCATTGCCCATGTGGACCACGGCAAGACAACCCTGGTAGACGCCATGCTGCGCCAGTCGGGCACATTCCGCGCCAACGAACAGGTGGCCGAGCGGGTGATGGATTCAAACGAGCTTGAGCGCGAGCGCGGCATCACCATCCTGGCCAAGAACACGGCCATCAACTTCGAAGGCGGCAAGATCAACATTGTGGATACGCCGGGCCACGCCGATTTTGGCGGCGAGGTAGAGCGCGCACTGAAGATGGTGGACGGCGTGATGCTGCTGGTGGACGCGGCCGAGGGCCCGCTGCCGCAGACCCGCTACGTGCTGTCGAAGGCCCTGGAAGCCAAGCTCAAGCCCATCGTGGTGATCAACAAGATCGACCGGCCCGACGCGCGCGCGAAGGAAGTGCTGGACGAGATCTATGACCTGTTCATCGACCTGGACGCGGATGAAAGCCAACTGGATTTCCCGGTGCTCTATGCGGTCGCCAAGCTGGGTCAGGCGACGCTCGACATGGACTCGCCCGGCGTGGATTTACAGCCGCTGTTTGAGACCATCGTCTCGACGATTCCTCCGGCCACGGGCGATGAAGAAGGCACGCTGCAGATTCTGGTCACCAATCTCGATTATTCGGATTACTTTGGCCGCATCGCCGTCTGCCGCGTCTTCCAGGGCACGCTGCACGCCGGCGACGATGTGACGATTTCCAAGCGCGACGGCAGCCTGCAAAAGACGCGCATCACGAAGCTGTTCACCTTCAGTGGCCTCAAGCGCATCGAGACCACCGAGACCGCGATGGGCGACATTGTGGCCGTAGCCGGCGTCGAGGGCATCACCATCGGCGAGACCATCACCAGCGTCGAGAATCCGTCGCCGTTGCCGCTGATCGTCATCGACGAGCCAACCATCGCGATTCAGTTCAGCGTGAACAACTCGCCCTTCGCCGGACGCGAAGGCCAGTACGTGACCAGCCGCAACCTGCGCGAGAGGCTCGAAAAAGAGCTGCTGACCAATGTTTCGATTCGCGTGGAAGATACCGGCTCGCCGGATACGTTCAAGGTGCTGGGCCGGGGCGAATTGCAGTTGGCGATTCTGATCGAGATGATGCGCCGCGAGGGCTTCGAGCTCTCCGCCGGACGGCCGGAGATCGTGACCAAAACCGTGGATGGGGTGCGCATGGAGCCGGTGGAGCGTTTGACCATCGATGTGCCCGATGCCTACACCGGCACGGTGATCGAGAAGCTGGGGCCGCGCAAGGGCGAGATGACCAAGATGCACAACCACGGATCGGGCCGCGTGCGCATGGAGTTTCGCGTACCCAGCCGGGGCATTATCGGCCTGCGTTCGGAGATGCTGACCGAAACGCGCGGGACGATTGTGATGAACGCCCTGTTCGACGGCTACATCCCCTACCAGGGCGAGATTCCGCAGCGCCCCACCGGCGCCTTGATCTCAGACCGGCAGGGAACCACTACAACCTACTCGCTCAACGGATTGCAAGAGCGCGGTATGCTCTTTCTGGGCGCGGGCGTTGAGGTGTACGAAGGCATGATCGTCGGCGAACACTCGCGCGACAACGACCTCGACGTGAACGTCGTCCGCGAAAAGCACATGACCAACATGCGCGCTTCGAGCGCCGATGAGGCCGTCCGCCTGGTGCCTTACCGGGCTCTGAACCTGGAGCAGGCCATCGAGTTCATCGCCGAGGACGAGGTCGTGGAAGTCACGCCCAAGTCGCTCCGCCTGCGCAAGAGAATCCTCCAGCAGAACAAACGGCCCAAGCGGTGGGAAAAGGGCGAGCAGGCGGCGGCGAAGAACTGATCGGTGTCTGCGCTGCACGGCCGCGGCTCAATCCCGAGCCGTGGCCGCGCGGAATCGCTCTGGACGGAAAGCAATTGCGCTCTATTCGCCCAGCACCCGCAGCCGCGCCGGCATGTTGTCCTGGGCCAGTTCGTGGCCACAGCGGGTACAGAACTGGTCCGAGGGGCGCACGGTCCGGAAGCAGTGGCCGCAACTGGCGGTAAGCTGATAATCGCACTGCGGGCAGAAGTGGAAGTCGCTCTGCACGTGCGTCGAGCAGGCCGGGCAGCGCGAGACCACCGGCTGGCGCAGCAGAAAGTAGAGCACCGCGCCGATGCCGCCCGGCATGACGAAGCAGAGCACCATCCAGAAGCGCGCGCTCATCGCCCGGCGCGGCGCGTCCCGGCTGACATAGCCCACCATCAGGAAGTACAGCGAAGCCAGCAGGCCCCAGGAAAGATTGAGGTAGATCCGCAATCCCAGCGGCGGCGCGGATGGGTGCGCTGCTCCGGCAAAACTCCCCAGAAGTAGTACTCCACCAGCACAAAGGCCGCGACGGCGGCCACAATCGACCACGACCGGAATCAGCCGCGCGTCTTCGTTGACGGCAATGGATTGCGGATCGCGCATGGGCAGACCCTCTCTCCGAGGGAGCTTCCAGGGGATAAGCACAGCTTAACTCCTCTGTGAATGGACGGAGCAGGGAATTGGGAAGTTGCGTGGATTTGTATGCCGACCGCGCCTTGCGCGGCAGCCTATGGCGGTCAGGACTTGCGCCGCAGCCAGCCGGCCAGCACCGCCGAGGCCAGCAGCGCCGCGCTCAGAAAAAAAATCCACACGCTCAACTGGCCCGTCAGGCCGCTCAAGTGTTCCTCTTCCATCAAGACGTATCGGCGATCCACCAGACCAGCGGACCCAGAAGAAGAACCACCACCAGCGTGGCCGCCAGCGCAACGGCGCGGCACCGTTTCCGCCCGGCTTTCTGCTCCTGCATCACGCCCTGCGAGGCAATCACCACGCGGCGCGTGCGATAGGCCACGGCGCAGTCCCGGTCCGCCTGCTTGCCGGCACAGAGCCGAAAACAGATCGCGGTCCGCATCGCCGCTTTCGCCGGCTCTCATATCACGCCCCGGCATCGCGTCGGCCATCGCCGAACCCGCATGGGTTCCGCCGTTCGCTCCGCGTGCTCTCTCCGGTGAAGCGCAACTGGCCGCGCCGTAAGCGGCTGTGACCAGCTTGGGCTTGATCGCCGCCAAACCCCGATAAAGCCTTGATTTCACCGTAGAAAGCGGCGACTGCGTCACCTTGGAAATCTCTTCCAGCGACAGATCCTCGTGGAACCGGAGCACCAGCACCTCGCGATAAAGCGTGTCCAGCTCCATCAGCGCCCCGGCAATCCGCTCCCGGTCTTCCAGGTTCGGCAAAGCGGTCAAACGGGCGTCGGCTCGTCGCCGGCAATCTCGAAGCTCATCGGCCGGTCGTCGTCGCTGCCGCCCTCAAACAGCTCGTCCAGGCTGGACATGGTCCGCTTGCGCCGCTGATCGATCACCAGATTGCGGGCGATGGTAAACAGCCAGGTGTCAAAGCGCGCCTTGCCGTTGAACTGCGCCCCGCGCACCAGAACCCGCATCCAGACCTCCTGAAAAAGGTCCTCGGCCATCTCGCGATTGCCGGTCAAATAGAGCAGATAGCGCATCAGCCGGTGCTGGTAGCGCACGATCAGCTCATCCAGCAGGCCCGCATCCTGGCGCTTCAGCCCTGCGGAAACGGCAAGATTCTCCTGCCGCGACCTGTTCGTCTGCGGCGGCGGCTGAAGTTTGACCGAAAAACGGGCGAACAAACGATGCAATGCTCATCTTGTATAGGTTAGACGCGAAAGTTGCGCCCACGGCCTCAAAAGATGGCTAGCCTCGAAAAGTGTTTTCAGGATAGAAACCATGCGCCAGGCAATTCCCGAAGCCTTCGATCTTCTACACTGATTCTTATGGAAGCTTTGTACGGGTTGCATCCGGTGGAAGAGGCAATCAAGTCCGGCCGGCGGCGTTTTGATCATGTGGTTGTGGCTCGGGAGCGCGAGGATGCGCGGCTCGAGAAGCTCGTCGATCTGTGTCGCCAGAACGGCGTGCGCGTTCTGCGGGAAGCGCGGGAGCAGTTGACGCTATTGGCGCAGACCCCTGCCCACCAGGGCGTGGTGGCCATGGTCCACGCGCAGGCGTTTCTGACCATCGAAGACCTCTTCGCGCCTCTGCCCTCCGCAGTCCCCGGCACCGCGCGGCTGCTGCTGGCGCTGGATGGCGTGGAAGATCCGCAGAATCTGGGCGCTCTGTTGCGCGTGGCCGACGGAGCCGGGGTGGACGGCGTGGTGCTGACCGAGCGCCGCTCGGCGCCCTTGAGCCCGGTCGCGGTGAAGGCCAGCGCCGGCGCCTGCCGAACATCTGCGCATTGCGCGCGTGGTGAACCTGGTGCGCGCTCTCGAAGAGCTGAAGCGCCAGAATCTGTGGATTATCGGCCTGGACGAGATCCGGACGAGAGCCGCATTGCGACTACGACCAGTTCGACTTGACCGGCGACTGCGTTCTGGTGATGGGCCGCGAGGGCGCAGGGCTGCACGAGCTGGTCCGCCGCACCTGCGACCATCTGCTGCGCATTCCCATGGCCGGCGGCGTCAGTTCGCTCAATGTCTCCGCCGCCGGAGCGGTGGTGCTCTATGAAGCCTTCCGCCAGCGCCGGCTGGCCGCCCGCCGCGTCCAACAAGGAGCCGCAGGTGGAGTTGGCCGCACGGCGGGCGGAGTTGGCTCCGCTGCAGGGGTCAAACCGAAGAAGCAGAAAGGCCTGGGTTCATGAAGTTTTTGATTGTCCGCACCGCCGCAATCGTCTCAGTCGCCACATTTGCGGCTCTTTTTTGCACTGCGCAGGCTGTGACTGCACCGCGCGATCAGCATTCCAAAGGCCAGGTCATCTTCTCCCGCTCAACCGACGAGAGTGGCCAG
>CAWBHO010000152.1:0-8757 GCA_963788415.1 uncultured Acidobacteriaceae bacterium
TTTCAAGCAGTACCTCGCCCTCAAGCCGAATCCCCACTTGATTCTGAGCGGGCATGCGGATGTGCGCGGATCAGCCGAGTACGACCAGGCGCTTTCCGAAGCGCCCGTCGCGAGCACAAAGATGTTCCTGATTGATAAGGGTGTTCCCGAATCCAGCATTGAAACGCGCCACGGGGGGGGGGGGGGGGAAAAAAAAAAAAAAAGAGAGAGAGAGAGAGAGAGAGAGAGAGAGAGAGAGAGAGCATTTCCATCTCCGGATTTTCGGGAACTCTGCCCATCAGCATTCAGAATATGCCCGAAGAGCAGGAAGGAGCGGTCTATGGCTCCGGCGACGGCAGCTTCACCCTGATCGACTATGCCACTGAGAACGCCGCAAAAGGTACCGTGAGCGGCGTCGATGGCCTCTCTTCCAGCATTTTTATCTCGCGTAGCCTCTCCTACGTCGTTGCCGCCAACGAGAGTTCCACGTGCTGTCGCTGGTGAATCGGGCTACCGGCGCCAGTTCCGGCATTCACCGCGTCAGTATGAATCCCGGCGGTTCCATGGCTCTGGCGTCAGAAACTTAAACACATCTATTACCTGCGGATCGAAGTGCCGCCCTCGGCCGAGGAGCTATGCGCCATCACGCTCGAACTGATGCGCAGGAATCGCCTGCGGACCAATGTCTACGTCCGGCCCCTGGCCTACAAGAGCGCCGAGCGGGTGGGCGTGAGCCTCCGACGATCAGGATGCCTTTGCGCTCGTGGCGCCTGCCTTTCGGCGATTATCTGGCCAAGCGAAGGCGGAGTTCACGCCGGCGTCAGTTCCTGGCGGCGCATCGACGACAACGCGATTCCGGCGCGGGCCAAGATCTGCGGAGCCTACGTGAACAGCGCGCTGGCCAGCGACGACGCCCGCCGCTGCGGTTTCGACGAAGCCATCTTTCTGAACGAGCGCCGGCCATGTTGCCGAGGGCTCGTCGTGCAACATCTTCATGGTGCGCAAAGGCAAGCTGATTACGCCTCCGGTGACGGAAAACGTGCTGGAAGGCATCACTCGCGACGCGGTAATGGAGCTGGCGCAGCGGGAACTGGGCCTCGAAGTTGTGGAGCGGCCCATCGACCGCAGCGAGCTCTATATTGCGACGAACTGTTCTTCACCGGTACCGCGGTGGGCGTTGCGCCCGGTGGTCGAAGTCGATCATCGCGCGGTCAATGACGGAGCGATCGGCGCGGTCACGCGCAAAGTGCAGCAGCTGTACTTCGATGCGACACGCGGACATTTGCAGACTTACTGGAATTGGCTGACGCCGGTCTACCAGACGCGAATGAAAGACGAGCAGAACCAGAGTTCTCCGGCCGAAGTGAGTGCCGGTTGAGCCGTTGATCCTGTCGAAAGCGCTTGGTGGCTCGCTTCCGCTAAGGAGGAAGAAAGACGATGACCACAACAAGACGTGCAGACAACGCCTATGACGTTGCGCTGGAGAACTTTGACACAGCAGCGAACGCGCTTGGGCTCAACAACGACATTCGGGAAGTCATCAAGTATCCCGAGCGGATTCTCACCGTAACCGTCCCAGTGCGCATGGAAGACGGGCACATTCACCGCTTTGAAGGCCACCGCGTGCAGCACTCGACGGCGCGCGGACCGGCCAAGGGCGGCATCCGCTTCCATCCCCAGGTAACGCTGGACGAGGTGAAGGCGCTGGCCACCTGGATGACGTGGAAGTGCGCCGTCATGAACATTCCCTTTGGCGGCGCGAAGGGCGGAATCACCTGCGATCCAAAAAAGATGTCGCAGGGCGAAATCGAGCGCATGACACGGCGCTACACGGCCGGCATTCTGCCCATCATCGGGCCGCAGCAGGACATTCCCGCGCCGGATGTGTACACGAATTCGCAGACCATGTCGTGGATCATGGATACCTACAGCATGACCAAAGGCTATCCGATTCCAGGCGTGGTAACTGGAAAGCCGATCGCCCTGGGCGGATCGCTGGGGCGCAACGACGCCACCGCGCGCGGCGCTTTCTACACCATCGAGCACGCCTGCGCCCATCTGAAGATCCAGATGAAAGGCGCCCGGGTCGTGGTGCAGGGCTTCGGAAACGCTGGCTCGTTTGCCGCCGATCTGCTGCACAAGGCCGGGGCCAAAGTGATCGCAGTGAGCGACTCGACCGGCTGCGTCTCGAACCAGAACGGCTTGGACATTCCAGCCTTGATCCTTCACAAAGAGTCCACCGGACGCGTCGCGGGCTTCAAGGGGAGCGAGGCCATCACCCCGGACCAGTTGTTGGCCATGGAGTGCGAGATCCTGGTCCCGGCGGCTCTCGAAAACTCCATCCACGCCGACAACGCAAAAGCGGTGCAGACGAAGATCATCGCCGAGGCGGCCAACGGACCGATCACCCCGGCGGCGGACAGAATCCTCGAAGCCAAAGGCGTCTTCGTGATTCCCGACATTCTCTGCAACGCGGGCGGTGTCACGGTCTCCTACTTCGAGTGGGTGCAGGATGAGCAGCACCTGTTCTGGGACGCGCAGGATGTCTACAGCCGCTTGGAGCGCGTGATGAAGACCTCCTTCGCCGATGTGCTGAAGATCCATCGGGACCACAAGGTTCCCATGCGCATCGCTGCCAATATGCTGGGCATTGGGCGCGTGGCCGAGGCCGTAAGGCTCCGCGGCGTCTATCCATAACCTGCCGGAAGCGAAAGGGACAAGGCCCTGCCTGGGCGGGAATCTTTGCCGGCGGCGCGATCTTGAAACCAAGAGCGCGCCGCTTCCTTTGTCTTGGGCAAAAAAGTTGAAGCAAATTCACTGTGTCCAGGGCGGTTTTGAAAGGGCACGGCTTCAGCCGTGCCGCAAGGCACAGCAACATCTCGGGCTTTATCTCCTGATCTTTTCCTCTCTACCGACAGGAATTTTCCCTGTCCGCCGCGCGTCACGCTCCAAAGTTCAGCGACGCACCGGAAACCCTGCGAAGCGCCTGCGCCGCGCCCATTCGGCCCGTCCCGCTCCGGAAACCTTGAGGAAAACCCGGATTTTGAGCCGGAAGAGAGCGATGCATCTGATTTTCTGTTCTAATTCAAGAAGGACGCTGGATCTCAAACTCTGAGCGGCAGCCATCCTACACGTTTCAAGGATGGTGTCATTGCGTTTTATCGCCGCTCTTCTTCTCCAAGGCTTGGCCATTGGCTGTTGCTGCGCCCAACCGGCACAGCTTCCGGACGCTCCTCAGCCCTCGACCAGCCTTCCGACTGCCGAAGGCTCACAGCCTGATTACGAGGCCTATTCTTCCTCAACCGATCGATCCGATCCACCCGAGCTGGCTTTTTTGTCGGAGTTCGCGCAAATCGAACCGAACGCTCAGGATGCCGGCCAGGGCGGCCCGCACACTCCTTCGTCGGACTCTGACGCGCCTCGCGACGCTCAGGGAAATCCCATTCCCCTCGAACGCCAGCAGCCGCGGCGCATTCTCGGCCTCATGCCCAACTTCCGCTCCGTCTCGGGCGGAGCCAAACCGCCGCCGCCCAGTTGGCGATACAACTTCAACGTCGCCACCCATCAGGCCACGGATTATTCCACCTTCATCATTCTTGGCCTGACCTCGCTTACCGCCGAAGCCACCAACGCTCACCCCGCCCTGGGCAAGGGGATGGGCGGCTTTTACGCCTACACCTGGCGCGGATTCCTCGACAAGAGCGACGGCACCTATCTTTCTGCCTGGCTGCTGCCCAGCCTCCTGCATGAGGACACCCGCTTTTACGCCCTCGGCGACGGCCATAGCATCACCACCCGCGCTCTCTATGTTCTCAGCCGCCAAGCTGTGGCCCGCACCTACGGCGGAAGCCAGACGCCCAACATCGCCGGACTCGGCGGCAAAGTCCTCACCCAGGTGATTTCCCGCTACTATTACCCACCCGGCGCCACCGATTTCGGAACCCTGGCCACCAAGTTCGGGTACGCCGTCATGCGCGATGTGGCGAATTCGACCATTCGCGAGTTCTATCCCGATATTGCCGCGCACTACATTCGCAAGCATCGCGAAAGGGAAGCCAGACGCGCCGCGCAGACCGGAGCTTTAACCCCTTACAGCGGTTTCGATTCTGCTGTTTACAGAAACGTAGACGCAGAGGGCATTTTCCCCGAGAAAATGCCCCTCGCATGATCTTCAAATGGCAACACTTGAATCGAAACCGCTCTAACAGCCTGGGGTGAAAGGCTGAATTCCTTTTCCGCAGTTTCTCAGTCCTTGCCCCTGGAAGTAAACCTGGACAGGATGAACTCCTGAACCAGATCCGAGACCATGCGCTCGCTGGTATTGATCGAGAAACTTGAGACGAACAGCCCCACGCCTCGGTTCGACTCCGGATAGTAGGTGTTCGACAGCGCCGCCGAGGCCAGGTCGCCGCCGATCGTCGAGTAGTTCGGCTCTCGCTGCCCGTTGTCTCCCCGGCAGATGAAGGCACTGGCGAGCGCGTGGAGAGCGCGAGATTTCTTGGTCCCCGTGCCCTGGTAGAAATAGCGCGGATCCTGGTGCAGAAGCGAGGGCAGGACGGCGCCGCCGATCAGCAGGTCGGAGAAACCGTCGGCTGTGACAGCGCCTACGCGCTGTCCGTAACCCTTCGCGCCCTCCACGTAGTTGGGGGTAGAGGCCGCTTGGTCGATCCCGGCCAGGAATGCGATGCCGGCGATGGTCACCGGATCGAAAGATGTTTTGAAGGCCATCTGGAACTTCAGCTTTGTGGTGAGCGGCGCGGGGTTGGGATCGTAGGTGACGTAAAAATTGGGAATGATGCCGAAAACGCGCTGCTGCTCCTCGACCTTGACCTGCTCGACGGCGATCTGCTGCGAAGAAGCGGTCACAGTCACCGAGGTCGTCGTTCCCGCAATCTGGAGTTGGATATTTGTTAGAATTTCGAATTGGCCCTGGGTGAGAGTGACGGTAGGAGAGGTCCAGCTGATAAACCCGCTGGCGCTCACGATGACGTGATAGGGCGTTCCTGACTTGAGATTGCCGAACTCAAAGGAGCCATTGCTGTTGGCCACTACTGTGCGTCGATCTTGAGGGGACGGGCCTTCGAGAACTACGGTAGCGCCGGGAATAATGTCGTTGTTCTGGTCCATCGCGGTGCCGCTGATGCTTCCCGGCTGCGGGCTGGAGGAGGGGATCTGCTGTGGGACCTTGCTCTTGGCGTGCTTTTCGCCTCCGGGCTGCTGTGGATCTACGGCTGTGGAGCTGGAGCTGCCCTGGGCAGTCTCACTCGATCCGGACGAAGAAGGTTGCACGGGCGGGTCGACCGCGGCCACCGCAAACTGCGGCTGAGGCGCCTCGGGCGGCTCGGAGGCAGCCCTCAAAGCGAAGGCGGGTTGCTGCTGCGCTGAAAGTTGAGGGGAAAGCGCCGGCAGGCCAAAGCCAGCCGCCAGCACAGCGGAAAAAAGACAAAAAACTAAACGCATTCGTTCACCAATCGCAAAGTCTGTACCCTCCCGAACGGCTCCTATAAGGAGATTGTGGGCCGGACCAGAAGAGCCAGAAGAAAAGTGGCGCGCTCCGGGATACGCTGACAGGAGCAGTTGCACTCTTGAGCTGCGTTTCGTCGCGCACATGAAGTTCTGAGGTGCTCAGTTTATTAGACGCTGATTGCAGCTCTGCGGGCGCAGAGAATTCCCTTTAAGTCAGCCTCCGGTCCCTGATTGTGCCGTGTGCGACAGGGAAATTCCCATCTGGGCTCGAATCTCTCCCTGAATTTTGGACGATTTCCCCGGCGCATGGCCGTCGCATACACAACAACGGCGCACCCGAACCGCATCCGCCTGTCCCAATCGAGAGTTTCGCCCAGCGCCACAAATTGCTCGCGGAGTGCCTGCGCCGTATCGGGATTGATGCAGACCGAAACCTCACACTCAAGCGGCCTTTCCCTGAGAAAGGCCGCCTTCCAATGCGCTCATAAGGACTGCTGCGACTCCGAAAACGCTCAAATATCCTTCGCGCCTTCCACAAACGCCTTCAGCTTCCGCGAGCGCGAAGGGTGGCGCAGCTTGCGCAAAGCCTTGGCTTCAATCTGGCGGATGCGTTCGCGCGTGACCTGGAAGCTCTGTCCAACCTCTTCGAGCGTATGCTCGGAGCCGTCTTCGAGGCCGAAACGCATCTTGATCACCCGCTCCTCGCGCGGGGTGAGCGTGCGCAGCACCTGCGAGGTGTACTCCTTCAAGTTCACGCTGATGACCGCCTCGGAGGGCGAAACCGCCTGCCGGTCCTCAATGAAGTCGCCCAGGTGCGAGTCTTCCTCTTCGCCGATGGGCGTCTCGAGCGAAATCGGCTCCTGTGCAATCTTCAGCACCTTGCGCACCTTGGCCACGGGAATATCCATCCGCCGGGCGATCTCCTCGCTCGACGGCTCGCGGCCCAGCTCCTGCACCAACTGGCGGCTGGAGCGGATCAGCTTGTTGATGGTCTCGATCATGTGCACCGGAATGCGGATCGTCCGGGCCTGGTCGGCGATGGCGCGGGTGATAGCCTGGCGAATCCACCACGTGGCATAGGTCGAAAACTTATAGCCGCGGCGGTATTCGAACTTGTCCACCGCCTTCATCAGCCCGATATTGCCCTCCTGAATCAGGTCCAGGAACTGCAATCCGCGGTTGGTGTACTTCTTGGCGATGGAGACAACGAGTCTCAAGTTGGCCTCGATCAGCTCCCTCTTCGCCTGCTCGGCGTCCATGTCGCCCTGGATCATCTCGCGCTGCGTGCGCTTCAGCTCGGCGATCAGCACTCCCGCCTCGGCCTCGATCTTTTCGAGGTCGGTCTTGCAATTCTTCTGCTGGCGGCGGTACTCCTTTTTCAGTTCATCGCTCTTCGACGCCTCGTACTTCTGGTCCAGCGAGCGAATCTGCCGCTCCAGCGTGCGCATCGTGTCCACGGTCTTGTTGACCTTGTCCAGCAGCCGCTTGCGCTCGAGCGGTGTGTACTTGAGCTCCCGCACAATGCGCGAGACCAGAACCTTTTCGCGCGCAATCAGCCAGCGGGTGTGGCGGGCTGCCGAAGCCTTGGCCTTGACCGCGGTGGGCGCGATCTGCTTTTCTTCGAGCTTGGCAATATTCTTCTGGTGCTTCAGCAGCGCGTCGATGCGGGCCACGGTCGCCTTCACGCGGGTCTGCACCACCTCCTCGGTGAGCTCCTCCTCGTCGAAGATCACCACTTCCTTGATGTTGCGCACACCGCGCCGCAAGTCCTCGCCCAGCGCCGAAACCTCGCGGATCACGATCGGCGAGCGCGAAATGGCCTTGAGCACCCGCGTCTGGCCGCGCTCGATCCGCTTGGCAATCTCCACCTCGCCCTCGCGGGTCAACAGCGGCACCGTGCCCATCTCACGCAGGTACATGCGCACCGGGTCATTGGTCTTTTCGAGAGTTCCCGGCGTCAGGTCCAGCTCGACGTCCTCACCCTCTTCCGCCTCGAAGTCCTTGTCGCCGCCGAACTTGGGGCCGTCCAGAAGGTCGATGCCCTGAGTCCCGATGGTGGTAATCAGGTCGTCCAGATCCTCCGGCGAAGCGCCCATCTCATCCGGCAGCATGTCGTTCACATCGCCGTAGGTGAGATAGCCCTTCTCCTTGCCCACTTCGATCAGGGCGTCAATGTCATGACCATGGTCGTGGTCATGATCGTGTTCGTGTCCAAACTTGTCGTCCATCGCCAAAATATTCCTGCTCTCTTGCGCAAGGCAGATTCTGCACCGTCTTGCGCGCCGGTGCTCGGCCTCGTCCAATGCGCGAAAAAAGAAATCTCCGGGCGGTATCCCGGCGCGCGCAGACACAGACCTGCTGTCATCCGCATCAAAAGAAGCGGCTTCATGGGTTTACTCGGAACAGGATGACAAGCGCTTCAGGTTTCACCTGGGTCGCCCGCGAGCCGCGGCTCATGGTTGGGGCAAAGGTGCGCACATCCTCACAGAGATCAATAGATTACCACAAGCAAGCCCGGTTCACCCAATGAAAATCCGGGGAACGGCAAGGCCCTCGCCAGCCTCTCGGCAGCCGGGTACGCATTCAGGTCAGATTTTTCTGACTCTCGCCCGGTCTATTTCCTGTCAATTAGACGCAAAAGAGACTATTTCGACGCAGGAATCCTCTTGTTCCGGCCGCAATCCAGCCCGCCTGCGGATCTGGATTGTGCAACTGCCGCAGCGCCCGGCGAATGGCTCGGGGATCGGGTCAAAGGGCCGACGGATCTTCGAGCATGGCCTTGATATTTCTCTTTCCGTGGAGAACAGCGATCACGTGGAGCGGCCTGGTGCCGGGGCGATAAACCACGATGTAGTTCGGAAACCGGTTGATCGTCCAGAATCGAACCGGCAATGCGGTCATTTCGATTCGTTTGGAGCCGAGCATAGGGTTCCTGGCAAGGCTGTTGCATGCCGATAAAATAGCTGACTCCACCCGATTTGCCGCGCCTATATTGTCTTCCGCAATATAGTTCCAGATCTCGTCAAGATCGTTGAGCGCGCGTGGGGTGAGCTGAAAAAGCGTGGGCATCGATCAGGCGATGCGTCGCCTGGCGCGCCGATCCTGAAGAACGCGTAAGGCTTCCTCCACATCCACAAGCTCACCGCGTTCGGCCTGCCCCAAACCCTCTTCGATCTGCGCGGCGATGGCCTCCTTATCGGCCAGCCACCAGTCCTCATTCCGATATTGCTCCTGAATGACGGCAAAAGCCTGATCAAGCACCTCTTCGGGGCTCATGCCGGACTGGGCAGCCCGGTCGAGCACCTACTATTT
>CAWBHO010000153.1:0-6623 GCA_963788415.1 uncultured Acidobacteriaceae bacterium
GCGGTAGTTGGGCGGATACTGCGGAAACTCGTGCGGCCGGCAGCCGGTGAGTACCAGAGCAAGCAACGAGAAGACGGCCAAACGGGCGACGGTAGCTTTCGACGAATTCATGGGTTGAGTCCGGAGAACAAGAGTGGGACGCATTGAGTTTAATTGATTTGCCGGCCTCGGGGCTGGAGATCGCGAGGCGAGGCAGCGCTTGCCCCGCAGCTCTTCACTTGTGCAGGGTTGGATGATCCGCATTCTCGATGTGGGCATTTCCCACTTGACTTCAATTCCCACGGATGCTATTTTCCTACCATGTCAATCTTGGCTGTTCTCAAAAATACCGATTTCCAACTCGTCTCCGAGTTTGCTCAACCGGATGCGAAAAAGCGCCTCTCACTGGGCGCGGCGCTGGCTGGCGCCACGGCCTACAATATCTACCGCAATTCCCTCGGCCAACTGATTCTTGATCCGGTCAAGGCTGTGCCTGCCTCGGAGATGTGGCTCTACGAGAATGCTGCGGCTCTCGATAGCGTGAAGCAAGGCTTGCGCGAGTCGGCTGAAGGGAAGAGCGTTTACCGAGGCTCGTTTGCCAAGGATGCGCGCGAATAGACCTCTTATCCCGCATAAAAGATGATTGAAATGGAATAGATATGCGCATGAAGATCAAATTCACGCCCACGGCAGATAAGCAACTGACGACGCTCGAAAAAACTCCGTCCAAGGCCGCGCTCGCCGCCCAGGTTCTCAAGTCTCTCGGTTACCTGGAATTCGATCCGCACCATCCCGGTTTGCACACACACGAGTTTCTGTCCTTGACGGGCTTGAATGGCGAGAAAATCTTCGAAGCCTACGCGCAGAATCATACCCCTGGCGCTTACCGTATCTTCTGGCACTACGGACCCGATGAAATCACCGGCAAGAAACGCACTCCGGTCATTACAGTTGTTGCCATTACGCCCCATCCATAGCCGCGGCGGAAATCGCAACTCCCAAAATTAGGAGTAGGCGTGCGCCGGTTCACACCTTCGCAGTCTCCGGGTGAACGCCGCGGAACAGGCTGCGGCCGACTACCGGAGCAATCTGCCCGAGTTCGTTCATCATGGTCGAGAACTGGGCGGGATAGATCGACTGCGGACCATCGGAAAGAGCTTTTTCGGGGTGGTCGTGGACCTCGACGAGAATCCCATCCGCGCCCGCTGCAACACCGGCGCGGGCCATCGGCAGCACACTGTCGCGCTTGCCGGTGCCGTGGCTGGGATCGACCAGAATCGGCAGGTGGCTCACCCGCCGGACCGCCGGGACGATGCTCAGGTCCAGCGTGTTGCGCGTGTGGTCGGCAAAGGTCCGCACGCCGCGCTCGCAAAGGATCACCTGGTAATTGCCCTCGCTCATCACGTACTCGGCGGCCATCAAAAACTCTTCAAGAGTGGCCGAGAGGCCGCGCTTGATCATCACCGGCATGCGCAGTTGGCCGGCGTGCCTGAGCAGCGAATAGTTCTGCATGTTGCGCGCGCCAATCTGGATCACATCGGCCCACTCGGCCACCAGTTCGAGGGTTTCGTTGTCGATGGCCTCGGTCACAATGCGCAGTCCAAAGCGCGAGCGGATCTCGTCCATGATGTGCAGCGCTTCGACGCCGAGCCCCTGAAAGGCATACGGAGAGGTGCGCGGTTTGTACGCCCCGCCGCGGAAAAACTGCGCGCCCGCCGCGGCCACCTGTTCGGCGATGGAGAAGGCCTGTTCGCGGCTTTCAATCGAGCAGGGTCCGGCGATCACGGCCAGATTGCGCCCGCCAATGGCCGCCTCGGGGCATTTCCCCTTGCCCGCGAACCGCACAATCGTGTCTTCTTCCTTCACATCCCGGCTGGCCAGCTTGTAGGGCTTGGAGACGCGGATCACCTCGGCCACGCCGGAGAGCTCCTCCAGGTTGCCGCGGTCCACTTCTCCCTGGTTGCCGGTGATGCCGATGGAGGTGCGCTGAGCTCCGGGAATGGGGTGGGCGCGGTAGCCCATCCGCTCTATGGATTCACAGACCGCCTGAATCTGTTCCGGTGTCGCCTGCGCCTTCATCACGACTAACATGGTTGGCCCCTCGAACCACCAGTCTAACGGCTGGAAGGGCGAAGGGCAATTGTGCTCAGGAGCTGGCGGCAGGTCCGTTTGAAAGGTACGGGCCTTAGCGAGTCGGTAGACCGACCATAATTACCGTGGGCTTCAGCCCCCGAGGAAGCGATCCTTCAAACTGACCCACGACCCGGCAGTTGCTCGCCTTCCCGCCCTGGCGGCCCGGCATCCAAGCCGAACAGCTCTTCAGCGGTGCGATAGCCCTTGTTCGCTCTGCTTGGGCGTTCGCGGACGAAAAACGGAGGCGATTTGTTGGGCGCCACGCAGGACGGCCAGCAGGCAGGAGGCGGCAAACGGAGTGGGCTCCGGCTCCGGAGGCCAGCGACGGGCCGGCGGAGCGACATTGGCAGAGCCGGCGTGCCTGGCGCGGCCCGGTTCCTGCTGCATCCCCATCTTCTGCTCGTGGGAGGTCTCTGTGTGACGGGCGGCCAATTCGGTCAGGTACTCGGCTTCGCCAAAGTCTCTCCGCTCGCGCGCAACCTGCGCGAGGGCCAGAAAGCGATCGGCTTCCCGGCGATGGAAGTCGGCGATTTCCCCAAAATCTGCGGGCATGGGTGGTTCCTTTCTTGCGCTTCCCTGTGCCATGCGATCGAGCTCAGGCCCGAAGTCGCCCTGATCTGCCGGGCAATGGCCACCGCAATCGGAGGGCCTGTTGCTCCACGTGCTCTTGCACGCTGGCTGATAGATGGGTTATCGGCAGAATTGAAAGATTCTTAAATCGGGAAGAGAATCTTGACCAGAACGTGGGACGCGGCCTCGATCGCGCTGAAGCCAGGCTCAAAACACCGGCAGTCCGCAAAACCAAGGCTCATTCAGCCCTCAACCGTGTGCACTTCAACGCACTGAAATTAAATAGTTTTAAGAAATAATCCCGGAACCGGGGCGTCGCCCCCGAACAAAAGCCTGTGCGGCGATCTCCGAAAACCAATCCCCTCGGCTCCGGCGGCCAAATGCCAGTGCCGGAACGCGAGACAGGGAATCAATTCAGCGCCACGGGAGCTCCAGGCGTCAGCGCGGCTTCGAATCCGGGCGGGTCGCATCCCGCTTTTGCGCCTGCCACTTGTAGCCCAGCCAAGCCAGGTAGCTCAACTGGATGACCCAGGTGACGATGTAGGCGGCGCCGGCGAACTTGCGGTCGAGCGCGGCCGCCGGATCCATGCCGGCAGAGACGCTGAAAGCTCCTGAATAAGCCCAATACAAAACGGCGATCGTGAAGGCGGCAAAAAGGCCAAGCCCGAGTTTTTTCATTTTTTCCTCGATGGGGTTGAGATTCCTGCGGAAAATCAGGCGTCCAGGGCTTCCTGAGCTTCCCGGGCCGCGATTCTCTGGTGCTGACGCTCCACCTGGTAGCGCAAAACCAGAATCAGCAATCCCCACGCAAGCCAGGCCGCGATGTTCCACAGAAAGGGAATCAACATCGAGTGGCTCATGCCGGACCCTGCGCCGCCGCCGAAGACCGGGGCCGGGTGCTGGGTGCGCCACCAGCGGTTGGACATATAGACGATGGGCACATCGAGCGCGCCGAAGATGCCCAGCACAGCGGCCAGGGTCTGCATCTGCGGACCGGCGGCAAAGCGGCGCAGCAGCAGATAGCTGACGTAGATGAGCCACAGCACCAGGGTGGTGGTCAGCCGCGCATCCCAGGTCCACCAGATGCCCCAGGCGCGCCGGCCCCACAGCGGCCCGGTGATGAGCACGACGGTGCAGAAAACCACGCCCACCTCGGCCCCGGCCAGCGCCAGAGCGTCGGCGGCCTGCGCCCACTCAGGATGGTTCCTGCGGCAGCCGAGATAGCCGATCGAGCCAGCCAGCGAAATGGCAAAAAACAGAAAGGCGACCATCGCCGAAGGCACGTGGTAGAAAATGATGCGATAGATCTCGCCCTGCATGGCGTCCAGAGGGGCAACGTAGATGGCCTGGTAGAAGCCCCAGACCAGAAGTGCGACGGTAAAGGCGGCATAGAAGCCGATGAAGAGTTTTTTCATGGGGAATCCTGGTCGAACGATACCAGTGTACAAGCCACCTGCGGTGGGGCAGCCGCCTTCGGCTCTTCCGCGCCGGAAAAAAGGCGCGGAGGCAAGTTTGGCCGAGACCGATTGGGAATCGAGGTTTCTCGCCCTTTCGCCGGACACAAGCCAGAGCACAGGATGCGGAACACGCGCGGACTGGTCTATTCGTAGGCCAGCGCGTCGATGGGGTCTTTGCGGGCGGCCATCCAGGCCGGATAAAGGGAGCCGCAGATCGAGCCGACGAATGCAATCACCGCGCCCCTCAGCACCCAGGTCGCGTTCATGTCCAGGTAGAGAGTCGGAAACCGCTGCGCCAGCAGAGCCTTGATGGCAAAGGAAAGCCCGACGCCCACCACCACGCCCACCGCTGCCAGAAGCGCGGTTTCGCGCAGCACCACGCTCACGATGGCGGGCTTCGAGGCGCCCATCGACTTGAGAATCCCGATCTCCCGCGTCCGCTCGAGCACCGAGGTGTACATCGCCTGGAAGATGACCAGGAAGCCGATGATGACGGCGATGCCGACCACCACCCGCATGGCCGTGTCCAGGGCCGGAATATGGTCCGGCGTCAGCAGCGAGTACCACTCATCCATGGTCATCACCTTGTAATCCCCGAGGCCGGGCGTCGAGTGAATCTCGGCGATGATCCGGTTATCGTTCTCTGGATTGTCGGCCTTCAAGTAGAAGACCGACGCCCGGCCCTCGGAGCCCATCAGCTCGCCCAGCGTGGAGATGGGGATCAGCTTGCGCCCGCCCTTGCCATGCGCGAAGATGCCGGTGATGCGGAACGGGTGCTTGTAAATTTCAATGGTGTCGCCCACCTTGTGGCCCTTGCCGGTCTTGGCGAAAACATCGTCCACGATCACGTCATAAGGGCCCTTCATCGGCCCGCCGGAGAGAAAGACAAAGGGGCTCAGCCGGCTATAGCTGGGGTAGTCGATGCCCCACAGCACCTCGAGTCCGTCGGTCATCGAAAGGTTGGTAATCACCGGCGAGGCCACGGTCACATGGGGCAGCTTGCTGAAAACATCGGCCAGCTTCACCGACATGGGCGCACCGCTGACGCCGTTCAGGAACGTGGCGTTGCCGGGCCGGACGATCAGATCGGCGCCGATCCCGTTGTTCATCCGCTTCTGGCCGGTAAGCTGCCCCATCATGATGGCGATGATGGTGAGCATCATGACAACTTCAATGGCCACCGCGAACACGCTGATGATCGAGCGCAAAGGGCGGTGCAGCAGATTGGCGACGATGAGTTTATTCATTCTGGCGGATGGCGCCGCGGCAGCGCGCGGCATAAAATCCCTCGCTTTCAGGGTAACAGCTCGGCACCAGCGAAGCCGGACGGCGGAGCAAGATCCCCTCCGCCAAGGCCGCAGGCGAGAATGCGGCTGCTTCGGCCGGCCGGTGTGACCGCAGTTCGAGGCTGTCAGACCAATTTGATACAGGTACCTCCGCAGATTCCTGAAAAGAAAGGGATACGTGAGAATTCTTTTGACCGGAGCCGAAACGGGCCTTATCGTGGTAAAGGAAGATCCATTCAGGCGCTTGCACCGTGACCCGGTTACCGACAAGGAATAATCGGTTACCGATGAGCGAATTGTGATTACCGATGAGCAACTTTGGAGAAGACCTGCGCATGGAGCGGTTGTCCCGCGGCATAGCGCTGGAGCACATCACGGCGGTCACCAAGATCAGCCAGCAGCATCTGATTGCGCTGGAGCAGGAGAAGTTCCGCCTGCTTCCCGGCGGCATCCTCAGCAAAGGAATTGTTCGCGGCTATGCTGGAGCAGTGGGCCTTGATGAGGTTGACTGGACGGAGCGGTTCCTTAAAGCTTATCGCGCCAGCGGACAGATGCTGGAAGACGACCGCAGTTGGATGGAGTTTGCCTCGAACGTGGGCAAGGCCCGCATCCAGCGCCGAGACGAGTTGGAGAGGCGATTGCGCTTGATCGGCGCGATGTTGTTGCTGCTGGTTGGTTTAGCGGGCCTTTGTTTGGCGGTGCGTTACTTTGGCCTGCGCGGCGGCTGGTGGCCCACGCTGCTGCCAATGCACGCGGCCCCGGCGGTGGCTCATGCCCTGTTGAACCGCCTTGTCTCGCTGATCAATTTCTGATCGCCGCCTCCGGGTGAATCTCGACTCCCATCATCGACTCCTGCTCTGATCGCTGCCTCCGGGCAGGCTTGACCGGCAACTGCGCCCTGCGGCATCCGGACAGAATCCGCTGCGCGGTTCAGTTTGCCTGGGAGGCCCTTCAGAACCCGCTTATCCCCGTTGACTGCAAATCCTTCCCCCCGACCGCGCCAGACAATTACCATTGAAGATGCACGTTCAGGTGCGAGCCTCGATGTGCGGGCGTGTCTTGATGCGGGAGAGTGGCCGACCGAGGAGCGAACGTCCCAGGCTCCTTTTGCCGGTTCATCCAGAGTGAAACAGTCACCGCGGCAGGCCACCAACTTGAAATCCCTGAATCGGGAGGAATACGAAGTTGAGCGACCGTT
>CAWBHO010000154.1:0-13507 GCA_963788415.1 uncultured Acidobacteriaceae bacterium
GTTGGCCGGAAGGACAAAACCAACCTCCGGGAATTCTCGTTCCGTGCCCGGCGCAGCCGCGCTTCATGCGGATATGCAACCCGGCCGCGCGCCGAGCAGGGTCCGCGCCCAGGAAGCGCAAACCCGCGCCAAGGCGATACACTCAGCTCATGTCACCCCGCACGACATCCCGTGTCAGCCTGACGGCCTTGCTTGGCACCCCGGTCACCGATGTTCACGGCCACCTGCGCGGACGGCTCAAGGACATTGCCGTGGCCACCGGTCCGGATGCGGGCAAGGTAGCCGGTCTGGTGCTCAAGACCCGCACGGGCCTGGCGATTGTGCCCTCCCACGAAGTGATGGAGACGCCGGCCGGCACGCTCGAGTTGCGCTCGGCCGGGGCGCTGGTTCCGCTCGAGGATCAGGGCAGCTACCTCTACCTGCGGCAAGATTTGATCGACCGGCAGATTATCGATGTTCACGGGCGCAAGGTGGTTCGCGTCAACGACGTCGAGCTGGAGTGGATGGGCCAGGGAGCCGCGCACCTGCTGCGTGTGGCCGAGGTCGAAGTGGGGATGCGGGGCGCTTTTCGGCGCGTCTTCCAGGGACTGCTGCCGCGCGCCTCGATCGAGAAGCTCTCGGCCAAGTTCTCCGCGCACAGCATTCCCTGGCAGTTTGTCGACGTGATCGAGGTTGACCCGGCTCGGCGCGTCAAGCTGCGCATTGCTTTTGAGAGGCTGGCGGAGATGCACCCCTCCGACCTGGCCGACATTCTCGAAGACCTGCCGCCGGCCGAGCGCGAGGCGGTCTTCACTTCACTGGACGAAGATGTGGCCGCCGAGACGCTCGAAGAGGTCGAGCCCAAGCTGCAAAAGTCGCTGCTCGAGAGGCTGGACGAAGAGCGGATCGCCGACATTGTGGAGGAAATGGACCCCGGCGCGGCGGCCGACCTGTTGGCCGAGCTGCCCGAGGAACAATCCGACGCCATTCTCGAAGAAATGGAGCCGGAAGAGCGCCAGGAAGTGTCGGAGCTGCTCGAGTTCGCCGAAGACTCCGCGGCCGGGTGCATGACCACGGATTTCGTTCAACTCGACAGGGAATCCACCGTGGCCCAGGCCGTCGAGGCGCTGAGCCACTTCGACGGCGATCTGGAGAGCGTCGCCGAGATTTACCTGTGCGACGAAAAAGGCCTGCTCGCGGGCTCGATTCCGATGGCCCGGCTGGTGATAGCGCAACCGGAGACACGCCTGTCGGTGCTGGCCGAGGCGCGCGTGCTTTCCTGCCCGGTGAACCTGCGCCAGAAAGATTTGGCCGAACTGTTCGACAAATACAACCTGTACGCTCTGGCCGTCGTGGACTCCGAAGGGAGCATGGTGGGTGTGGTTCAAGCCGACCATGTGATCAGCTTCCTGCGCGAGAAATTGTAAGTTTCTACACGGCAAATGATGGACAGCGCGGCAGCAGTTGCTCGGCAGTGCGACGGGGAGCTCGATCATCGACAGATTTGCGCCTGGCTTTTGATCTCACCCAGCCGCATGGGTCGAAAAGCGCTTCGGCAGGCCGCGCTTGACTCGCTGTGCGCCTCGCCCGATCTCTGGGGCCGGAGCGGGGTGGAGTGCAATCGAAGCTGATTTCGGTCCTTAGTTGAGCAGAAGTGCTCACAATCGGGCGCCTTTCTTCCATTTAGACCAAAGAAAGATCGGCAAGAATACGAATCTATGAAAGAATTCAAGGATGGTGCAGTTTCCCAAGATTATCCAGGGCGGCATGGGGGTAGGCGTATCGAACTGGCGCCTGGCCAATGCGGTCTCTAAACTCGGTCAGCTCGGCGTGGTGTCCGGCACGGCGCTCGATTCGCTCTTTCTGCGTCGCCTTGCCGACGGCGACCAGGGCGGAGATATGCGCCGAGGCCTGGATGCATTTCCTTTCCCGGAGATGGCCAAGCGCGTCTGGGAAGAGTACTTCATCCCCGGCGGCAAGGCGAAGGGGAAGCCGTACCCGATGGCGCCCATGCATCAGCGCCGAGACCTGCGTAAAGTGGTCGAACTGTGCGTTGTGAGCAATTTTGTCGAGGTGTTTCTGGCCCGGGAAGGGCACAAGAATCCCGTGGGCATCAACTTTCTTGAGAAGGTGCAGATGCCCCACCTTTCGTCGATCTACGGCGCGATGCTGGCCGGCGTGGGCTATGTGCTGATGGGGGCGGGCATTCCGCTGCACATTCCCGGAGTTCTGGACTCCTTCGCGGCGCATCGTCCGGCCGAATACAATCTCAGTGTCTCCGGAGCGGCGCAGGGGCAGGATACGGCCATGCACTTCGACCCGGCCGACTACGCGGAAGGTGTGCTGCCGTCGCTCGATCGCCCGCGCTTCCTGGCCATCATCAGTTCGAATACCTTGGCCGCCACCATGTTGCGCCGGGCCAGCGGGCGGGTCGACGGGTTTGTCATTGAAACGCCCATAGCCGGCGGTCACAATGCGCCGCCGCGCGGCAAACTGCAGCTCAACGCGGGCGGCGAGCCGGTCTATGGCGATCGCGACCGGGTCGACCTGGCAGGAATGCGCGCGATGGGCGTGCCTTTCTGGCTGGCAGGCGGATACGGAAATGCCCGCAAGGTGCGTGAGGCGCTGGATGAAGGCGCGGCGGGCGTGCAGGTGGGAACGGCGTTCGCCTTCAGCGAAGAGTCCGGAATGCGCCCGGATCTGAAGAACGACCTTTTGGCTCATGCGGTTGCCGGTACAGGGCAGGTTTTTACCGATCCGCTGGCCTCGCCGACTGGATTTCCCTTCAAAGTCGCGCAGTTGCAGGGTTCTTATTCCGATGCGGCGGTGGCCGCGGCGCGGACCAGAGTCTGCGATCTGGGCTATCTGCGCGAGCCTTACGCCGCACCCGACGGCACGATCGGCTACCGCTGCGCCGCCGAACCGGTGGCCAATTATCTGGCCAAAGGCGGCAAGATCGAGGAGACGGTGGGCCGCAAGTGCCTTTGCAACGCGCTGATGGCCAACATCGGTCACCAGCAGACGCGCAAGGACGGTTATGTGGAGCCGGCTTTGGTCACCGTGGGCGACGATCTGAACACGGTGGCGCAGTTTCTGGAGCCAGGCCGCGCATCGTACAGCGCCGCCAAGGTGGTCGAATCTCTGCTCAGCCTGACGGCCGACAACGTCGATGCGGAGTCCGAGGAAGAGCCCATTTACGCGACTGCTTAACTCTACAGCAGGGGAGCGACGGTTCGGGAGCCCCCGGCTTCTCGTCTCTTTCGCTCCTGCAGGTTGTGGCTGTCGGCGGCCTTCAACGTCATCCCGTAGATCGCATTGAACTGCTCGATCTCATGAAGCGTTTGCGGAGAGAAGGGCGATGCTTTGCCCTCGAAGGCGTGCAGAACGATTCCTTCCAGCAGGTCGCCCAGGGTCATTTCCTTCAGTTCGGCCACGGCTTTGAGCACCTTCAGCAGACGTTTTTCCATCCGCACGCCGGTCTGGACGCGCTCGATTTCCACCGGCTCTCGTTGTTGCGGATCTTGAGTCATGATCACCTCTCGTTATATTGGTACCAAGGTACTGCGGTAGTGGAGTTTTGTCAATTTTTGGGACTTCTTTGCTTCTGACCTCCGCCGGGGTTCGCATCCCTCCCCCTGGCCTGATATGGTCAGGGTGGAAGTCCTGAATGAATCCCCCTTAGGAACCCGCCTGCATGGGTAAGCGCTGGAGAATCCGGATTCTGCTGTTTTTGGCCGTTTTAGGCCCCGGATTCATTACCGCCAACGTCGATAACGATTCCGGCGGCATCCTCACCTACTCGCAGGCTGGGGCACAGTACGGCTACACCCTGCTGTGGACCATCATTCCCATCACGATTGCGCTGATTGTGGTGCAGGAGATGTGCGCCCGGATGGGGGTGGTCACCGGCAAGGGGCTGAGCGACCTGATCCGCGAGGAATTTGGGCTGCGGCTTACCTTTGTGCTGATGGTGCTGCTGGTGGTGGTCAACTACACCAATGTGGTCACGGAGTTCATCGGCGTGGCCGGTTCGCTGCACCTGTTTCACGTCACCAAGTTCATCAGCGTGCCCTTGTGCGCGGCGCTGGTCTGGTTCATGGTGGTCAAGGGGAGTTACAAGAGCACGGAGAAGATCTTTCTTGTCGCCTCCCTGGTCTACATCTCGTACATTTTTGCGGGGGTGCTCTCGCAGCCGAGCTGGCACGATGCGTTGTGGGCCACGGTCAGGCTGCCGCAAAAGTCGGTTTGGAGCGACAAGGCCTACATCTACATGGCCATCGGCATCGTGGGAACCACCATCGCGCCGTGGATGCAGTTTTACCTGCAATCGTCGATCGTCGAAAAAGGCATTCGCGTGAAGGATTACGCGGCCTCGCGGTTGGACGTAATCGTCGGCAGCTTCTTCACCGATATTGTGGCCTGGTTCATCATCGTGGCCTGCGCGGCCACGCTTTATGTGCACGGCATGGGCGCCATCCAGGTGGCCAGCGACGCGGCCGAGGCGATGCGCCCGCTGGCTGGCGACTATGCCTTTATCCTTTTTGCCTTCGGACTCTTCAACGCCTCGATCTTCTCGGCTTCGATTCTGCCCATCTCGACGGCCTACACGGTCTGCGAGGGGCTGGGCGTCGAGTCGGGCGTGGACAAGAGCTTCAAGGAAGCGCCGTTCTTTTACTGGCTTTATACGCTGCTGGTTTTCGGAGGCGCGGCCACGGTGCTGTTGCTCCCCGATGCGCAGCTGATCAATGTGGCGATTCTCTCGCAGGTGCTCAACGGCGTCCTGCTTCCGGTGGTCATCATTCTGATGCTGCTGCTGATCAACCGCACCGACCTGATGGGCGATCATAAAAACTCGCAGGTGTGGAACTGGATCGCGTGGGGCACGAGCATCATCGTCATCGGCATGACGCTGGTGATGCTGTGGGGCCTGATTCCGGGGCATTGACCACCTGCGGTGGGGCCAACTGCCTTCGGCTCTGGGTGCGAACGAGATTGGTCTCTTACCACCTGCGGTGGGGCCAACTGCCTTCGGCTCTGGGTGCGAACGGGATTGATCTCTTACCACCTGCGGTGGGGCCAACTGCCTTCGGCTCTGGGTGCGAACGAGATTGGTCTCTTACCACCTGCGGTGGGGCAACTGCCTTCGGCTCTGGGTGCGAACGGGATTGATCTCTTACGCAAGCTCTGGAAGGAAGCGCGCGAGTGTACCACCCGGCGCCCGGCACTCTCGCGCTTCCGCCCTCCAGCAGACTGCCCGCCGCCGGCAGGTGGCTACAGCAGTTTGCCGGCGGCCAGGTCGCGGATGAGTCCGCGGTCGGCGGCCAGAAACTCGTAGCCGGAGAGGTCTTCGAGCCGGACCCAGCGCACCTGGTGATAGATTCGGCTGGCGATCTCTCCGGAGAATTCGCGGACGGCAAAAAACTGCAAATCGACGGCGCCGCCATGGCGGTAGTTGTGGCGAACGCGGGTGACGCGGGGGCCGATGGTGGCCTGAATGCCGATTTCCTCGTCCAGTTCGCGAGCCAGCGCCTGTTCGGGACTCTCACCGGGCTCGATCTTGCCGCCGGGAAACTCCCACAGCAGGGCCATCGGCTGATCGGGACGGCGTTGACCGATCAGCACCTGGCCGTCACGGACGATCAGCGCAGCCGCGACCAGACGGACGGTGCGAGCGGGGGGCCGGGGATTGGAATTCTGCTGGATCTCTTCCATGGAACTAGTGTAACCGCACCGAAGGGGAACAAGTTTCAGGCGCAGGTCTTCCCATTCGGCGGATGGGAGCGGCCGCCCTGCCGCCGCGAAATGCACCCGGCCTCTGAGCGAATGAACGACTCAGGAAACTAGCGCTCTGCTTCTTGGTAGCAGCCCAGTTCCCTGACCATCGCGCAGTGGGGGGCGAGGGCCTCAACGGCGCGCAGTTTCTCCGCGGCGGAGTGAATCTGGCAGTCCACATAGAAGATGTACTCCCAGGGCTTGCCGTGAACCGGGCGGGACTCGATCTTGGTCAGGTTGGTGCCCAACGCGGCCAGCTCGGCCAGCGCCGCCACCAGCGATCCGGGGCGGTTCTCGACGGAAAACGCCAGGCTGATCTTGTTCGCGCCGGGATCGGTGACGGCTTCGGCAGCGCGCCGCACAAGAAAGAAGCGGGTGAAATTCTCCGGATTGTCCTCGATGCCGGCCTGAAGAATCTGCGCGCCGTAGCAGAGAGCCGCGGCCTCACTGGCGATAGCCGCCGCACGCCGGTCGTTCGACGCAACCAACTGCTTGACGCTGCCCGCGGTGTCATAGGAGGCGAAGGCCTTCATCGCCGGGTGCGCGGCCAAAAAAAGCCTGCACTGGGCTAGCGCCACCGGATGCGAGAAAACATTTTCAATTTCTGCCGCCGCAACGCCGGCTAGAGCGATCAGATTATGCCGGATGCGCAGCAAGGTCTCCCGCTCGATGCGCAGATCGTGGCTCAGAAGCAGGTCGAAGTGCTCCGAGACCGAGCCGGCCAGGCTGTTCTCGATGGGAATCACCGCGGCTTCCACGGCTCCGTTCGCTACCGCCGCAAAGGCGTCGGCGGAGAGCGAAAAAGGCACGATTATCCCTTCCGGAACCAGCTTTTTCGCTGCTTCGTGGCTGAACGAGCCGAGTTCTCCCTGAATTGCCACTCTCATACCGGTGTGCTTTTCTCCTCTGAGCATTCCAAATGATACATCTCCATCTTGCTCCTGCTCCCTGGGGCGAACCAGGCCGGGCACTCTGCGCGGCGGAAGAATGGCTCGGGCGATGGGGATGAGCGGCACAGCTTCAGGGCAAATTCGCTTGTGGTGGAGAGCGGGCTTGAAAGGGCACGGCTTCAGCCGCGCCGCAAGGCTAGAGCCACAGATCGGCTGCCACAAAGCCGAAAAAGACCATGGCGATGACGCCGTTCATGGTGAAAAATGCCGCATTCAGCCGGCTCAGATCCTGGGGCGAGACCAGGGAATGCTCATAGGCCAGCAGCAGCGCCACGGCTCCAATGCCCAGCCATCCGGGCGCGTGAAAATGGAAGAGGACGCCGAACCAGACCAGCAGCCCCAGCATGGCCAGATGCATGGCCCGCGCCGCCCGGAAAGCCGCCGGAATGCCCATCGCCTGGGGCAGGGAATTGAGGCCTGCTTCCCGGTCGTGTTCGTAGTCCTGACAGGCGTAGAGCACGTCGAAGCCCCCCACCCACAAGGTCACCGCCGCGGTCAGCACCAGGATGCGGGCGTCCAGGGAGCCGCGCACGGCAATCCATGCGGCCGACGGGGCCAGACCCAGCGCCAGACCCAGCACCAGGTGCGACCAGCGCGTGATGCGCTTCATGTAGCTATAGCCCAGCAGCACCAGCAGAACCACCGGCGAGAGCCAGAGCGTAAGCCGGTTCAGTTCCGCGGCGGCTGCCACAAAAACCGCCGCGGCCAGGAGCGTAAAGCCCAGCACAAACCCGCGTGAAAGCAGCCCGGCGGGAATGGCGCGGCTCTTGGTGCGGGGATTGGCCGCGTCCAGATCAGCGTCGGCCCAGCGATTGAAGGCCATGGCCGCCGAGCGCGCCGAAACCATCGCGACCAGCACCCACCCGACCGTCGACCAGGCAGGCAGACCGTGCGCGGCCAGCAGTACGGCGGTCAGGGCGAAGGGGAGGGCGAAGATCGAGTGTTCCCACTTGATCATCTCCAGCGTGGTTCGCGTCTTGGCCCAAAGGCTCGGCATCGATGGCTCCCTGAAACGTCTTGGGACCAGTGTACCGTGCGCGCGCGAGGGGCGGCCGCCGCGGCCTCAGGCTTCGGCTTCTTCCACCGTGCCGGCCAGATGGATGACCCCGTCCACTTTGGTCATCTTGAACAGCTCCAACACGCGGCTGCTCACTCCGGCAGCGATCAACCTGCCGCCGTGCCTTTCGCAGTGAACGTGGTAGTTGATGACCGCGCCCATGCCGGCCGAATCCATGTAGGGAACCTGGCTGAGGTCCAGGATGACAACCAGCGGCGGCGGATCGCGGCGCAGCGAGGACTGAAAAGCAAAAAGATTCATCAGGGTGAGCGGGCCGCTGAGACGGAGAACGACCGAGCCGGGAATCTTGCCTTCCTGCTGTTCGATGGAGAGAGGAGCGTCGATGGCCATAGTGGTTCAAGTGTAAGAAAAAGCAGAAGAGGCATCGTTACAATTGCGTAAATATCGTCGGCCGGGCGGCCACTCTCCGTTTATAAGACAATACTGTCATGGAATCGATACGCATCGACAAATGGCTCTGGGCGGCGCGCTTCTTCAAGACGCGCGCGCTGGCTTCCAAATCCTGTGATCTGGGGCGCATCCGCGCCAACGGCCTGGCGGCCAAGCCGGCCCGCGAGGTGCGCGTGGGCGATCGGCTGGAAGTGACGAACGAGGGTGGAACTTTTCAGGTCGAAGTCCTCGGGCTCAGCCTGATGCGCGGCCCGGCCGCCGTGGCGCAGAGGCTTTATCGCGAGAGCGAAGTCAGCATTGCGGCGCGCGTGAAACTTCTGGCCGAGCGCAGGGCCATGCAGGAGTTCGCGCCGCTTCCTGAACACCGCCCGTCGAAGCGCGACCGCCGCCGCATCATTCAGTTCCGTGGCGGGGCCTGACCTGGGCGGGAAATCAGAGAGCCGCACGGTGGGCTTCGGCGCGCGCCGCGGAGCCCGCTGCGGTTGAGTCCAGCTTCGTGCTCAGGGACGCCGGATTGGCGAGGCCGGCCGGCGAACGATCGGCGGCTTGCCCTTCGCAGGGTTCTTTCCGGCGCCGGTTGCGTTACGGATCGAGGTTCCTGATTTACAATCACGAAGTAATCAGGAAAGAGCAGAATGAGGTCTTTTTGCATGATTTCAGGTCAGGCGCGCGTGCGGTTGATACAGATGAGCGCTCTGCTTGCAGCGGCAGCTCTGGTTGCCGGCTGTGGCAACAATTACCGGGCTGTCATTTTGCCCAGCAATCCGAGCGGTCCCTCCCCTGAACCGGAGGCGTTTGCGATCGTGATTTCAAACCCCTCGTCCACTGCAGACGGCATCGTCACGCTCATCGACTATTCGGGCGATACGACGATGGCTCAGGCGACTAACCTCGGCACCAATCCTCTCGGCTTTACCGTGGACGAGAACGGCAGCGAGGGTTACACCATCAACAGCGATGGAACCCTGACCAACTTCCCGGTTTCCACCTCGTTGCAGAATAGCCAGATCACATACACCACGCCGCCCAGCACGCAGATTGTGAATCTGTTTTCACCTTCATCCGGGCTGTGGGGTGCTGACCTGAGCGGGAACGTCGCCGATGTTTTCGCTTCGTCCAGCGGAGTTCAGACCTTTCTGATTTCCGTTCCCGTCGCGACGACTCCGGTGATGGTGGTGGGCGCAGGCAGCAGCAGCGTTCGCAACTTCGCCATCAGCCAGGATATTTCCAGTCCAACCGGAATGGAGTGCAATATTTCGCCCACGTCGCAGCCGCTCGGCACGGTGACCGGAATCGAGACCGCCAACTACGCGGTCGATTCGCCGACGATCACGGTGGGCAGGTGCCCGGTCTACGGCGTCGAGAGCAGCGACGGCCTGCGGCTTTTCGTGCTCAACCGGGGCAGTGACACGGTCTCGGTCATCGATACCCAGAACGACAGGCTGGACGACCAGTGTCCCAGCGGCTGCGTGAACAAGAGCGGACAGACCTATTACTCCCATCCCACCCTGCCGTTGTCTCTCAACGCCGTGACTGCCACGGGGATCACGCCCGTCAATGGAACAACCGGGATGGCGCAAACCGCCGGTCCGGTCGACGCCGAATACAACGCCTATACCAAGCAGTTGGTCGTGGCCAACTACGACGGCGGCACCATCAGCATCATCGACGTGAGCCTGGATGCGTACGGCAACGACAGCTCGACCTTCGGAACCACCTACACGGTCAAGGTCGGCAACAATCCGGCTTCGGTGACCGCTCTTTACGACGGCAGCCGCGCTTATGTGGCCAACCAGTCCGACGAGACCGTATCGGTCGTGTATATGTCTACCAGCCACACGGTGGAAAAGACGCTCGCCGTGGTAGGGCACCCCCGGACGGTGGCTTCCATCCAGAATTCGGATGATGGCAAGGTCTACGTGGCCTCGCCGGATAGCCAGGATTTGACTATCATCACCGCCGGCGGCACCGATCCGGACGTCGTGGACACGACGCTTTCCCTGTTGTCGGGAAACATTCTGGATGTGCGCGTCAACTCGCAGAACGCGGAGAGCGGAAACACCACTGTCGAAAGCCGGGTTCCCGGATTCGGCCAGCCTTGTAACCTGCCGCTCAGCGCATTCAATCCGGCGACAAGCTCGAATCCGACGCTTGCCAACTGCCAGGCCCAGGCTTCGTCGCTGCTCGTGCAGCCACTCGTTGAGCCGCCAACCATCAGTTGCTCGGCCTACCCCACCACGATCATGTCGGGGGAGACTAGCACGATTATCGCGGTTGGCGTCAGCCCGCAGAATCGTCCCTTGACGTATAGCTACTCGGCCTCGGCCGGCTCGATCAGCGGTAGCAGCACGACGGCGACGTTCAATTCGACCGGCGTGCAAACCGGCCCGGTGTCGATCGCCTGCAATGTGAGCGACGACAGGGGGCATTACGCCAGCGCGGAGACCTTCGTGATCGTCGAGGGCTCGTAACCGTAAGCCCGACTGCGCTGGAAGCGCCTACAGCAGCCAGCGAATTCGGAATAGTTTTGAACAGCCAATGGTTTTTTCCCGCAAGGGAGGGTTCCATTGGCTGTTATTGTCTTCGGCCGCGGGGCGCGGAACGGTTTTAGCGCCCCGCGTGTGAAACCATGGAAAAATGACGAGTGCAACCAAAATGCGCGTGGATCTTCTGCTGGTGGAGCGGGGTCTGGTTGCCAGCCGCGAGCGGGCGCGCGCGCTGATTCTGGCCGGCAGGGTTCTGGTGCGGGAGCAAAAGGTGGACAAGCCCGGAACCGCGGTTCCCGTGGAGTCTCCCCTTCGTCTTCTGGGCGAGGAACCTCCCTATGTGAGCCGCGGCGGGCTCAAATTGGCCGCGGCGCTCTCCCATTGGCCGATCGCCGTCCAGGGCCGCGCTTGCCTGGACGTGGGCGCTTCCACCGGCGGATTCACCGATTGCCTGTTGCAGCACGGCGCAGCCAGGGTCACCGCCGTCGATACCGGCTTTGGCCAGATCGCCATGAAGCTGCGCAACGACGCGCGCGTACGCCTGCTGGAGCGCACCAACGCCCGCCTTCTCGCTCCACGTTCCCTGACGGCGGAGTTTCTGGCGCCGGGCCACGAGAGCTCTGAACTCACGCTGATGGTGATGGACGTCGCCTTCATCTCCGCCACCCTGCTGCTGGAGCCGGTCTTTGCCGCTGCGCCGCTCCTGGTTGAAGCCGTCATCCTGGTCAAGCCGCAGTTTGAGGCCGGGCGCGGCCACGTGGGCAAGGGCGGCATCGTCCGCGACCCCGAAGCGCACCAGTTGGCCATCGACCGAGTGGCCGATTGCGTTCGATCGCTGGAATGGCAGGTTGTCGGGACGATTCCTTCGCCGATCACCGGAGCGGAAGGCAACCATGAGTTTCTTCTCTACGCGCGCCGAGAAGAGAGAGCATAACTTCGTTTGTGTTGAAACCTCGCTTGGATAGCCCACGCCGCTGTGGCGACCTGCGCTCTGCCTGAAGTCCTCCGCGCCGCAGGCCGCCAGCCCCACCGCAGGTGGCCAGCCCCACCGCAGGTGGTTTGCCGTGCCGCAGGTGGTCCGTTACACTGAAACACCTATGGGTTACGTCGCAATTGTTTGTAAGCAGCAAAAGGAGGAGCTGGCCCGGCTTCTTCCGGAGCTGATTGCCTGGCTGCGCCGGCACGGCTATGAGCCGATGCTGGACCACGCGGGAGGCTGCTACACGGGAGACGCGCCGGCCATCGATCGCGCCGCCATGCCGGAGATCGCGCCAGAACTGGTCATCGTGCTGGGTGGCGATGGAACGCTGCTCGCCGTGGCGCGCATCTTTGCTGAGATGGGCACGCCCATCCTCGGCGTGAATCTGGGATTTCTCGGCTTTTTGACCGAGGTGCGGCTGGCCGACCTCTATCCGACGCTGGAGGACTGGCACGCAGGCCGGCATGATCTGGACGCCCGCGTCATGCTGCGGGCCGAGTTGTGGCGCGACGGCGCTTTTGCTCTCCAGTTTCGAGGCGTTGAACGAGGTCGTGGTCTCCAAGGGCGACATCGCCCGCATGGGCGACTTCGCGGTTGAGCTGGACGGCAAGAACGTGGCTCGTTTCCGCGCCGACGGCGTCATCGTCTCCACTCCGACCGGTTCTACGGCCTATACGCTGGCCGCCAACGGTCCCATCCTGACGCCCAACGTGGATGCGATGGTGGTGACGCCCATCTGTCCGCATCTGCTCACGCTGCGGCCCATCGTGGTGCGCGGCGATGCGCTTGCTCACCGTGCGGGTCGAGGGCATTCCAAACCAGGCGCTGCTGACCGTGGACGGCCAGAAGGCCGTCGAGTTGCTGCTGGGCGACGAGGTGCGCTGCCGGAAATCCACCCACACCGTCAACCTGGTGCGGATGAGCGAGGGCGGATTCTTTGAGGCGCTGCGCAGCAAGCTGAGCTGGGGCGAGCGGTGAATGGAAGGGAATCAGGGGCTAGGCGAATTTCATAGACCGAAATTTTGTTGGTTTTCCACCCATTCCGCTGAAAAACGCGGAATGGATGGGGCACAAAGGTCTACAGTAAAACGCAAAAATGCTCTGGCGCATTTCTCCTCTTGCGATGGGGTGGGCATCTTGTTCTATCCACCCTCACCGCTGAAAACAAGAACGCGGCGAGGGTGGGGCACGCCGGACTTTATACCTTCAGGAGAAATGCGCTAGCCCTTTTTTTAGCTCCAGCCCATCAGCGGCTCAGTTCGCCCAGCAGCACGCTGGCCTTGAGCGCCAGCGTATGCGCCCCGTCCACGTCTCCGGCAGCTAGCGCCTCTCTGGCCTGCTTGGAGAAATTCTCTGACCTGTGCGGCCGTCTTCTGTTCCGGACCGCTCAGCCCGCGGTGAAGGCTGTCGAGCCCGCGCTCCGTGGTCCAGATCAAATCGGCCGTCGGCTGCCGCCGGTCACTGGGGTCACCCAGGGAAAGCTGCCCATGGCGCTTACACCAGTGTCTTCGCTCACGGCTGGCTGTGTGTTCTTGGGCCGGCGTCTGCGGGGCTTGACCGGAGACGCCGGCGCTGGGTCCGGCTGCGTGCTGACGGCCGGGGGGTGGCCGGGGGCCGGGGCCGGCGGCGGGGGCGTGGTGGGCGGTGGGGATGCGGCGCCGGGCGGGGGTGTTTGCGCAACGGGCGGCGCCAGAGATTGCGCCGGTTGATGATGGGCTTTGTGAAAGCAGCCCGTCAGCACGAACGGCAGCAACCACGCAACACTTTTCACGGCAACTTCATCGTGCAGATCCTCAGCGCTGGTCAGCCCGCGGCGTCCGTTCACCTGGGGCCGGTCTTTCGCAGCGGCGCAGTGATTGTCCAGGGACTTGGA
>CAWBHO010000155.1:0-3051 GCA_963788415.1 uncultured Acidobacteriaceae bacterium
CCGGCTTAGGCCGTCCGTGTAAAGGAAAAGCGTATCGCCGGCTTCCAGTTGCACGCGGGTTGCTGAAAACTCCGTATTGAGAAACATTCCCAGCGGCAATCCCGTTGACTCAATGCGAAAGACGCCGCCGCGCCCAACGACGATTGCCGGGCAGTGGCCGGCGTTGTGGATCTCTACTTCGCCGCTAGGTTTGGCTAGCCCGCACACCAGTGTGGCGTACTGTCCCGCCAGCGCACTCTCGCAGAAAAAGCGGTTGACATGGGTGACAATCTGGCCGAGCGGCAACGACATCCAGGTCAGGCTGCGAAACAAGGCATGAAGCTGCGCCATCAGCAAGGAGGCGGCAACGCCTTTGCCGGAGACGTCGCCCAAGAGGAAAAGGAGTTGCCCATCGGACGGGATCAAGTCGCAGTAGTCGCCGCTGACGGCGCCGACAGGGGCGAAATGATAGCTTGTTCTCCCAGCCGCCTGCGCTCAGGCCCTTTTGCGGCAGCAGGTTGCGCTGCAATTGCGAAGCCAGGTCCAGGTCGCGCTGCAGCGCGGCTCGTTCCGGTTGGTTCAGGTGGTCCAGGCAGTACTGCACCAGCGGATCGGCGAGCAAGCGGTCCTCCTCCACCGTGTCGTGGCACTCCAGGCACAGACCGTAGGTGCCTTCGGCCATGCGGTCCAGCGCCGAATCCACTTCGTGCAAGAGATCCGCCAGCGCGGAATTTCGCGGCGCGGAGGCAAGGGCCGCCTCCAGCCTGCGTTTGCGATCCTCCAATTGTCCCTGCAGGAACCTAACCTCTGGAGTGGCCATGAAATCTCCCTCACCCAAGGTGCCGATCATTCGATTCTGCCAGCCCGGCCTGCGATGCACGTCTTCCGGCCAGATTTTCCGGATTGTGGATCTCCCAGGAGCACAATGGAAAACAAGAAGATGGATGTCCAGCCTGCTCAGCCTCGCCGCACGTTGTGGATTGATGAGGCCGGGCGGGGGAATGGCGCAAACGGAGCGCGGTCAAGGTAGCCGTTCCGGGGTGGGCGCGGGACGAACGTTCATCCCGCCCGCGTTCGTTATATTAGTGGAATGTTCGCGCGCAAACTTTCCATACAGCGCATCGATTTGAGCGGCGGACGGCACGCGTGCCCCATTCGCTGGATCGACAACTTCGCCATGCGCAACTTCACCAACGACCTGGTCTTCGACGACACGCTGCCGCTGGCTGACGGGGTGCTCGAAGCGGGAACGCGGGTTCCGCTCGTGCCCCTGCAAGCAGCCATGGAAGACTGGTTTCGCCGCAAGGGATACCTGAAACCCGGCGAACGGCTCGAAGTTGCGGAGATTGCCGGTTCGGCCTAGAGCCGCTGAAGCGGTGCTGGGCGTTTCCCGCCCCTTGCGGGCGGCCGTTTGGGAGTTCAAGACTCGATGCCAACACGGCTTCCGCGGCTGGTGGAGGTGCTGCGCGGAGCCATCAAGCGGCGGCCTGATTCTCCGTTTCGCTGCTGTTCCAGAGTTGAACTTCGGCCTCGCGGCGGGTCTTCAGAGCGTCGTTTTCGTGCCCGTCGGCCTGATCCCACAGAAGCAATTGCTGGGCGGCGTCTTCGTAGCGCCCGCGATTCAAAACCTTCAGCAAAGTGGAAGAAGCGAGACGCCCCGCGCCCAGATTGAAGCAAAAATCGACCAGCGCATCGAACTGGCCCTGCGTAAGCGAAACCTTCACCATGTGCTCGACGGCCTGCTCGGTTTCGCGGACGTCCGAGGCCAGGATGGTTTCGGCCTGCGTATCGTTGACCCCCCTGGGATACGACTCTGGATGCACCATTCGGTGCCCGAAGCCGATGGTCGGAAACCCGGCCGCATCCAGATAAACGCGACTGCGAAACCCTTCTGAACGCTTGAGCAGTTCCATTCCCGCGGCGCTGAATTTCATCTTTCCTCCTGCTGGCTGAAATCACCAGTTTCACGCTAGCAGGAAGATGGAAATAATCTGCAAAGCGGCTCAGGATGCCAGGAAAAGCGAGCCTTCCAACCTTGAGAGGAATGAGCCAATTCGGCCCTCTTTGCCGGGAACGGGCTGCCGTCGCGGCCTTCGGTGGAACTGCCAGCCGCGTCCGGAAACTGGCCGGCGGGGGCGAGGAATCGCCTGAGACGGGAAAAAATAGCGAAATCGCACTCCTTTCGTGCTTCCTGTAAGGCATAGAAAACAAATTGGTTAGCATAAATATGACGAAATTTGCTGTTTATATCGGCGAAAATGCTCATTTATTTGTAGATAACGGTTGGTGAATAAGTGATGACTTAGTAGAATGGCTGGATGGATAGACGACAAGAATCAAGCAAGACGAGCCCGAAATCCTGGTTGCGAATTTGCCTGTTTGCGGTAGCTATCGCCGTTGATCTGGCTGCAGGAGCGGTGGCGGTTTGCCCGCGGGCGGTACTGGCGGATGCGTTGCTTTCCCGGTCCACCGCAACCGCGCCCCTCGACGTTCCCGCGGCGAGCGCGACGCCGGCCTCGCTGGCACAGGCGAAGACCTCGGAATCGGCGAAGGGACGTGTGCTCCGCGGTGTCGCTTCCTGGTACGGCGGCGTCTTCAATGGCCGCCCCACGGCGAGTGGAGAACAATTCGACATGTACGCCATGACCGCCTGCCATCCAACCCTGCCGTTCGGCTCGCTGGTCCGCGTGGTGGATCTCGACAACCGGCGGTCGGTCGTGGTGCGCATCACCGATCGAGGCCATCTCTACGAGGGACGCGTTCTCGATCTATCGTATGGGGCTGCCCGGAGGTTGGGAATGGTAAAGCCTGGGCTTGCCTCGGTCAAATTGGAAGTCTTATCCCTGGGCGGACCTCACCGCGGCAGGTAGCTGACTTGAGACTTGCAAACGAGAGCGGCCAGCCTTCGGGCTGGCCGCCTTCGTTTAGCGGACAATTCCAAACGTCGGTTTCGGAGCAGTGATCACGGCTGACTGCAAGCTGTAGGTTGCGGTGGTGATGGGGCTGCTGGAGTATCCGGGAGCGGTATCGGCGGCTTCGATGGTCTCGGATGTGGTGATGGCGGATCCGGAT
>CAWBHO010000156.1:0-9850 GCA_963788415.1 uncultured Acidobacteriaceae bacterium
GTGAAGACCATGTGGATGCGCTCGGTGATCTGCGGGTCGGCGGTGAGCAGGCTCAGGTCGGTGTAAAAGCGGGCGGTGACGGGATTGTAGTTGCCGGTGCCCAGATGGCAGTAGCGCCGGGTGACGCCGTCCTCGTCGCGGCGCACCAGCATGGCCAGCTTGCAGTGCGTCTTCAGGCCGACGACGCCGTGGAAGACCTGCACGCCGGCGTCCTCCATGGAGCGCGCCCAGCGGATGTTCGAGGCCTCGTCGGAGCGGGCCATCAGCTCGACCACCAGCGTGACCTCCTTGGTGGCCGCCGCCTCGATCAGCGCCTGGAAGATGGGCGAGTCCTGGCTGGTGCGATAGAGGGTTTGCTTCATGGACAGCACGGCGGGGTCTTTTGCCCCTTGCTGGACAAAATCCACCACGGGATCGTAGGAGTCGTAGGGGTGGTGAAGCAGAATGTCGTGGCGGCGCAGCTCGTCGAAGATGTTGGCCGAGCTGCGGCTCAGGTTCAGGGGCCGGGGCGTGAAAGGTGGAAACTTCAGATCCGGCCGCTGCACGTCGCCATAGAAGAACATCAGCCGCGAAAGGTTGACCGGTCCGTCGCCGCGGAAGACCTGATCCTCATCCAGTTCGAAGTTGACCCTCAGCCGCTCGACGATCTCCTCGTTGGCGCCGGTCTCGATCTCCAGGCGCACGGCGTCGCCTTTGCGGCGGTTGTGCAGCTCGACGCGGATGGTTTCGAGCAGCGAGCGCGCTTCTTCTTCTTCGAAGTAGAGGTTGGAGTTGCGGGTGACGCGGAAAGCGGCGCGGCACAGCACCTCGTAGCCGCGGTACATGCCCGCCGAGGTTATGCGCGATGAGGTCCTGCAGCAGCAGGTAATCGTAAGCGCCTTCGGCGCCGGGCAGGCGGACAAAGCGGGGCAGCGCGCGGGGCACCGTGACGACGCCCAGCACCTGGGGGCCGGAGCTGCGCCGCTTGCGCCGGAGCAGCAGAGCCAGGCAAAGAGCCTTGTTGAGCACGCGCGGGAAAGGGATGGGCGGGGTCGATGGCGATGGGGGTCAGCAGCGGGTCAACTTCAGCTCTGGAAGTGGCGCTGGGCAAAAACGCGCGCCTCTTCTCCCAAATCCTCCCAATCGAGCAATCGAATGCGCTGTTTGGCCAGCTCGGGCAACAGGTGGTGGTTCCAGCAGCGATACTGCGCGTCGATGAAGCTGTGAATTTCGGCGGTCAGCACGGCCAGAGACTCGTCGGGGCGCAGGCCGTCGTAGCCCGGCTCGCGGTAGCCGTCCTCGATGCGCTGCATCAGGCCAGCCTGGCGGATTTCCACGTATTCGTCGAGGTTGGAGCCGGTAATGGCAAGGAACTTGACGCGCTCCAAGCAGCGGATTGCGAGGCGTCTTCGGCCTCTTCAAGCACACGCCGGTTGAACTGCATCCAGGAGTGGTCCCGGCCGTTGAAGAGCTTTTGTTTCTGTGTTGTTCGGGCCATTGAATTCGTTCCGTGCGCCGTGTTGGCAGTCTACAGCCTGGAGGCGGGGTGCGGCACCTGCAAACATTGACGCGCCAGCCGGGCGGGTTGAGGATAAAGGCGAGGCTCGGTTGCCTCCTCCCCGTAAAGGGACTTTGAAGAAGCACTTCGGAAGAGTCCGGCGGGGAATCGTCTCGGGGAGCCATTCGAGGCGCGCCGTCAAGACCGCAAGATCGTAGGGCAATTGAATTCCCCAAGGTGAAATCGACGCCCAAGGTCACTTTTTCTCAAGCTTATCAGGAGATTTTCTCATGTCCCCGGAACCGACCCATTCGCCCGTCAGCCTGATTCCACCGCAACCGGTGCCCGAAGGCGCTCAGGCTTTTTCCAGGCAGATGCAAAGCTTTCTCGATGGCAAGCTCAAGGATGAGGCGATGGTCGCCCAGGCGTTCGACGGCATGGACGGGATGTTCGATCACATTGCCGCGGCGCTTTACAGCCTGGCCTCGATGCTGGTGGGCGAAGGCGAGCAAGGCGTGCGGCTGGTGGAGACGGCGGTCGCCACGGTCGAGGTGTTGCCCTGCAACGGTGCCGTTCAGCAGCGCCAGGCCAGCCGGCGGGCGTTGTGCAGCGCGGCGCTGGAGATGATCGCACTGCGCGATCCCGGCTGCCTGGCCGCGCCGGAGCCCGGGAGCGGAGGGCCGGCGGGGTGCTGCGTTACGGATGAGGAGCGGAAAGCGGTGGAGGAGTCGAGCAAGGCGCTGGACGGCATGATCTCCGGGCCGGATCGCGACCGGGTGCGAGCGTGGATCGCCGGCCTGCCCACCCTGCCGCGCGCGGTTTTTGTGCTGCGCGCGGTGGCCGGGTTCACCGCCGCGGAGACCGCCGCGCTGCTTCAGGCTCACGGCGGAGAACAAACAGTCGGATGGACCACGGAGGCGGTGAGCCAGCTCTTCCACCGGGGGCTCTGTTCGCTGGGCTCGCAACTGCTTCACTCCGCGGACGCGCGGTAGGTTTTCGGCTCCACGTGCCCGCAGCGCAGGCCGCAAGTCTCAGGCCGGCCGCCGGCGCAGTTCAAGCCGGCTCCGGGCTTTTCCGCCTCGCTCGATGCCGCTCGTGCTGCCTTTGCGCGCGGGGAGCGTTTCTGCCGCGCAGGCCGGCCGCGCATCTGCGGCAAGGCCGAATGCTCGACAGGTTTGTTCGATACACTAGATTTACGAACCCTGCGGCCCGCTTTTTGCATCCATTAACAAGATGCAGGAGCGAAATTTTTTGGGCTACAGCCTTTTTGCTGAGAGTCAGACTTCTTTTATGCCCTTTATGTGTTCATTGTTTTCAACGAGTGGATCCATTCGCGCCCGCGCCCCGCGGTTGGGCCTGGCGATTCTGGCCGCAGGTCTGTCCGCTGCCGGGCAGAGTTTGCCGGCCCCACCCAGTTCGCAGGCGCAGACCGGCCAGTCATCCGCTTCGGGCGCGTCCAGCTTTCAGGGGAGCGTGACCGAGGGCGAGGTGTCGGCCCAATCCATTGCCCTCTCGCTCGACGACGCGATCCAGCGGGGGCTGCGTAACAACCTGGGTGTGATCCTGAGCGGAACCGAGGCCCAGGCGGCGCGCGGCCAAAGGCTCAGCCAGTTGCAAACGCTGCTGCCTTCGGTGGATTTCAACGCCAAGGAAGCCGTGGCGCAGTCCGACCTCCGGCACAAGGCCTGCGCATTCAGGGTTTTCCCACCGTGATCGGTCCGTTCGGATACACCGATCTGCGGGCTAATTTGAACTGGTCGCTGGTGGATGTGGCCTCGCTGCACAACTACCTGGCCGCGCGCCACAACTTTGCCGCCGCCGAATTGACCGCCGAGGACGCGCGCCAGTTGGTGGTGCTGGCCGTGGGCAATGCCTACCTGCTGGCCGTGGCCGATGAAAGCCAGGTGGCCAGTGTGGAAGCGCAGTTGGCCACGTCCAAGGTGTCGCTGGACCAGGCGGCCGCCAATCATCAGGCCGGCACGGCGCCGCTGCTCGATGAGCTGCGCGCCCGCGTGGATTATCAGTCGCTGGAGCAGCAGTTGATTGTGGCCCAAAACGCTCTGGAAAAGGACAAGCTGGCGCTGGCGCGGACCATTGGCCTGCCCCTGGCGCAGAGCTTTACGCTGGCCGACAAGGCGCCCTACGCGGCCTTTGACCAGTTGGACGTGGAAGCGGCCATTCGCCAGGCCCACGCCAATCGCAAAGATCTGGCGGCCATGGTGGAGCAGGCCAAGGCGGCCGAAGAGCAGCGCAAGGCGGCCACCGCCGACCGGCTGCCGACGTTAAAGTTCGGACGGCGATTACGGCGACATCGGCGTGAACGTGAAGGCATTCGCACGGCACCGGCGACGCGACCGGCACGCTCAGCGTTCCGCTGTTCAAGGAGTATGGCTTGCGCGGCGAGGCCCAGGTGGCGCAGGCGCAGCTGGACACGGCGCAGGCCCAGTTGAGCGACAAGAATGCGCAGGTGGACGCCGATGTGCGCGACGCCCTGCTGGACATTGCCTCGGCGCAGAAGCAGGTTGAGGTGGCGCGCTCCTCGGTCGAGCTGGCCGGCGAGGCGCTCAGCGAAGCGCAGCAGCGTTATGCCAACGGCGTCAGCGACAACCTGGCCGTCAGCCAGGCCCAGCAGTCCGTGGCGCAGGCCAACGATCAATATGTGACCAGCCTCTACCGGCACAATGTGGCCAAGCTCAGCCTGGCCCGAGCCCTGGGCGCGGGCGAAAACTACAAGAATTATCTGGGAGGAAAGTAAACGTGGCGGATTCAACCCCAACACCAGCCCCAACGGAGCCGGGCGCAGAGCCTGAGATTCGCGCGGCCGCAGTCCCGCCGCAGAGGCATGATCATCGCCGTGATTATCGTGCTCGTGCTGGCGGCAGCAGGCATTCTGGTGGTACTCGACGTATAGCGAGGAGACCGACGATGCGGCGATCAATGGCAACCTGATTCAGATCAGCGCGCGCATCTCCGGCCAGGTCGCCAAGGTGTACGTCAACGAAAACCAGCAGGTCAAGGCAGGCGACCTCATCGCCGAGCTCGATCCCCGGGATTATCAGGTCGCGGTGGAGAACGCCCAGGCCGCCCTGGCCAGCGCCGAGGCCAACGCCGCCGCCGCCAAGGTGAATGTGCCCATCACCAGCATCAACACCGGCAGCAACCTGACTTCGGCCGGAGCCGACGTGAGCGGCACCCAGGCCAGCATCTCGCAGGCTCAGCAGCAACTGCAAGCAGCGCAGGCCCGAGTGGCTCAGGCTCAGGCCAACTTCATCAAGGCGCAAAGCGATCTCGACCGCTACCGGCCGCTGGTGGCAAAGGACGTCATCAGCAAGCAGCAGTTTGACGCCGCCGTGGCCGCGGCAAACTCGAACAAGGCTGCCCTGGCCGATGCGCGCGCTACGGAGCGGGCCGCCGGCGATGCGGTGCGCGTGGCCCGCGAGCGGGAATCTCAGGCCCAGGCGATGTTCAAGTATGCCCAGACCGGACCGCAACAGGTGGCCGCGCAGAGCGCCCGCGCCCGGCAGGCTGAGGCTCAGGTCGAGCAAGCCCAGGCTCAACTCGATCAGGCCAAACTCAACTTGAGCTATACCAGGATTGTGGCTCCGGTGGCTGGCATCATCACCAACAAGAGTGTCCAGATCAGCCAGAACGTCTCAGCGGGGCAGAACCTGCTCACGCTGGTTTCGCTCGAAGACCTGTGGGTGACCGCCAATTTCAAGGAGACCCAGCTGAAGCACATGTCGGCCGGGGAGCCGGTGGAGATTTCCGTCGACGCCACGGGCAAGACTTATCACGGGAAAGTCACGCAGATCGGGGGCGCGACGGGTTCGGTGCTCAGCCTGTTTCCGCCGGAGAATGCGACCGGCAACTACGTGAAGGTGGTGCAGCGGGTTCCGGTCCGGATCGACTTCACCAATTTGCAGAGCGAAGACCGGAACCACCTGCTCAGGCCGGGTCTGTCGGTCGAGCCGAAGGTCAGGGTCAAGTAAGCGGCTTTCAGCCCCCCCCAGCGTTGAACCCTGGATGGGGGCTGAAATCTCCGGCTCGTGCGTTCGGCGGAGAGGATGCCCGCCATTTAAACTGATGGCGAAGCTATGAAAGACTCGATCTACGTCTCGAAGGAAAACTACCTCAAGGCCATTCTGGAAGCCGAGGCCGAGGGCAATCAGGTCATCTCGGCCACCCTCGTTCATTGGCTCCAGGTTTCCGCCCCGGCGGTGACCATGGCGCTCAAGCGGCTCAAGCGCGACGGCTGCGTCGAGGTGGGCGCGAACGGCATTGTGCGGCTGACCGAGTTGGGCCGGGAGACCGCCTATCGTACGGCGCTGCGCCACCATCTCATCGAGCGTATGCTGTGCGAGATCTTCGGGATGGGGTGGTACGAGATCCACGAAGAGGCCGAGCGGCTGGAACACGTCGTCTCCTCGGCCTTTGAAGCCAAACTCAAGGAAAAACTGGGCGATGCAGGCATTTGCCCCCATGGCAACCAGGTGCTGCCCGAAGCTCCGGGCGAACGCAAGCGGCGCGGCGAGTTGAGGCTTTTTGAGGCCGCTGAGGGCCAGCGCTACACCGTGATCAGCCTCCAGGAGCGCGATCCCAAACTCCTGCTTTTTCTGCACCACAACGGCATCGACCCCGGCCAGAATCTGCGCGTGGCCAGCCAGAACTACGACCAAACCGTTTCGATTGAGATACCTGGGAACATGGTCGTCCTGGGCCGCCCGGCTGCGGAGGCGATCTGGTTGCGGGCGGAAATTTCATCGTAATTAAATATAAGAAAATTAGTTAACTTCGATTAACAACCTGTGGCATACTGAGATTACAGAATTTTTGTTGATCTGTCTTTCCATTTATGCCCACTGAAACCGTACCCGCCATTCAACCCGTCGAGCCATCCCTGCCTGAGGTCAATTCCAGTGTAGGAATCTCGCTTTCGCCCTACTATTGGCGGCGGCTGCTTGGGTTTCTGGGCCCTGGATTCCTGATCTCGGTCGGCTACATGGATCCCGGCAACTGGGCTACGGACATCGCAGGCGGGGCACGCTTCGGCTACACGCTGCTGTTCGTCATCATGATTTCGAATCTGATGGCCGTTCTGCTGCAGAGTCTTTCGCTGAAGCTGGGGGTGGCCTCGGAACGCGATCTGGCGCAGCTTTGCCATGAGCACTATGGCCCCGTGGTCAGCTTTTCGTTGTGGGTTGGCGCTGAGATCGCCATCGCCGCCTGCGACCTGGCCGAAGTGATTGGCTCGGCTATCGCGCTCGAACTTCTCTTCCACATCCCGCTCTTTTACGGTGTGCTCATCACCAGCCTGGACGTGCTGCTGATTCTGCTCATGCAGCGCTGGGGTTTCCGCTACGTGGAGGCGCTGGTGATCACGCTCATCGGCACCATCCTGAGTCTGTTCGGCGTGCAGATGTTCCTCTCCCGTCCGGCTTTCTGGCCGATCCTGCACAACCTCTTCATTCCCTCGGCGTCGATTGTCACCAACCCCGATATGCTCTACATCGCCATCGGGATCCTGGGCGCGACCGTGATGCCGCACAACCTTTATCTGCACTCCTCGATCGTGCAGAGCCGCAAATACGAGCGCACTTCCGGGGGCAAGCGCGAGGCGATCCACATGGCCAACATGGACTCCGCGCTGGCGCTCACCATGGCGCTGTTTGTGAATGCCGCCATTCTGATCGTTGCCGCGGCGGTCTTCCACACCCGCGGCCTTTTCGATGTCGCGGCCATCCAGGATGCCTACAAGCTGCTCAGCCCGCTGCTGGGCGCGGCCGGCGCGAGCACGCTGTTCGCCATTGCGCTGTTGGCCAGCGGGCAGAACTCTTCGATCACCGGCACACTGGCCGGACAGGTGGTGATGGAGGGCTTCATCCACATCCACCTTTCCCCCTGGCTGCGCCGGCTCATTACCCGCTCGTTGGCCATCATTCCCACCATCATCGTGGTCGCCATTACCGGCGAGGAAGGCACGGAAAAGCTGCTCATCCTCAGCCAGGTGATTCTCTCGCTGCAACTGAGCTTCGCCGTGGTCCCGCTGGTGATGTTCACCGGAAACCGGCAGATTATGGGCGAGTTTGTGAATGCGCGCTGGCTCAAAGCCCTGGCCTGGGCGACGACCGCCGTCATTATTGTTCTCAATGCATGGCTGCTGATTGAAACCGCGATGGGCCGCTGATCCGCTGTAAATCCGAGGAGTTCACTGATGTCGCAAAGAAGCAAGGCAGTCCGTTTATTTCTTCTTTTTCTGTTGTTAACCTTAGTTAAATTCAGTCCACTGGCCGCGCAAAGCGGAACTTCGAGCGCGCTTGCGGGAACGGTGGCGGACGCGACGGGCGCGCTCGTGCCCGGCGCAGCCGTCACGGCAATCAATGTGGACACCAGGGCCATACGAACCGGTGAAACCAATGCCGATGGCCGTTTTCTGTTTTCCCAGGTCAATCCCGGCACGTATACGGTGACGGTGAAGTTCGACGGCTTTGCGAAACAGACCTCGCAGCCGATAGCCGTTGAAGTGGGGCGCACGGCCACGCTGAACTTCAAACTTTCCCTCTCTTCGGCCTCGCAGACTGTCGAAGTGACGGCGCAGTCGGCGATGCTCACGCTGGAGAATCCGAACACGACGAGCACGCTCGAAGCCAAGACGATCGAGAGCCTTCCCAACCCTGGCCAGGACCTGACTTACATTGTGCAATTCTCGCCCGGAGCGCTGATGAATACGGCGGGTTCGTCCAACGACTCCAAGGCTCCCGGCGGTTACGGGAACGTCGAATTCAACGGTCTTCCCGCCACCTCGAACGGTTACATCCTGGACGGCTACGACTCGAACGATCCCTGGCTGGGGCTGAACATCGGGCTCTCGACGAACCTGGTGATCGGCCTGGACGCCATCGGGCAGTCCACGGTCAATACACTTTCCTACGCCGTCGATCAGGGAAGATATGGCGCCTCGCAGGTGAATTACTTCACCAAATCGGGAACCAATCAGTTTCACGGCGACTTTTATGAGTTATGGAACGGCTCTCTGCTCAACGCGGAGGATTACTTTCTGCACGGCAACGACACGCCCGGCTACGTCGCCAAGAAGCCCCGCTCCACGGAGAACCAATTTGGCGTGAGCGTGGGCGGGCCGATCCGCAAAGACAAGTTGTTCTTCTTCGCCCACTACGAGGGCATTCGCATCGCCCTGCCGATTGTCACGCAAGTTACCGCGCCCACGCCCGCCTATCAGAGTTATGTTTTGCAGCAGTTACCGACGCAAGAGGTTCCATTTTATAAGGGTATGTTTGCGCTTTACAGCAGCACCGCGGGCACGGGGGTTCCTGTCCTTGGTTGTCAGCTGGGCACGAACGGCGATGTGCTGGACGGCGACGGCTGCGCGAACCAGCGCCAGGAGTCGCTGACCAACGGCGACACGGAAAATCTCATCGTGCTCAAGATCGACCACACCATCAATGCGAACAACAGCGTCTGGTACCGCTTCCAGCGGGATACAGGCCTGCAGGCCGCTTATACCGATCCGATCAACTCGATCTTCGACTCCTACTCGCCGCAGCCGCAGTACACGCTGGTTGCCGGCTACACTCATCTGTTCACGCCGAACCTGGTCAACCAGTTCAATCCCGGAATGAGCTGGTATTCGAGCGTCTTCGAGCCGAACAACTACGCTCAGGTCCAGACGGATTTCCCGATGGTGCTCCAGGCGGGCACCAACGACGTGCCGTTTACAACCGTCGGAGGCATGGACAACATCTATCCCCAGGGGCGCAAGGTAACTCAGTGGCAGATCAACGATAACCTGATCTGGACGCGGGATAAGAATACCTATAAGTTCGGCGTCAATTCTCGGCGCATCGACGTGAGCGACTACGACCTGGGCGAGGGAAGCGTGCCGACGGTCACTTATAACGATCTGGCCGAATTTACCGATGGCTTGGCTTACACGGCCAGCCAGACCTTTCCGGTTTCTTTCAACGAGCGCATGGCGTCGGGCAATCTCGATCTTTACGCGATGGACACCTACAAGCCGGCGGAGCACGTCACGCTGACCGCCGGCGTGCGGGCGACTTGGAATACCAACCCGGTCAACCAGCAGCGTCTGTTTGCGCGCCCGGCCGGATCGTTTCTCGATCTCGCGCACAACGTCGATCAGCCCCTCGATCAGGTGATCCAGACCGGGGTGCGCGGACTCTTTCCGGCCACACCGTTGATCGTCTGGCAGCCGCGCGTCTCGGCGGCCTACCAGGTGACTCCCGGGATCGTTGTTCATGCGGGGTTCGGCGTCTTCAGCGACATCATTCCGGCGCAGATTGCCGACCTTGGCGCGACCAATGCGCCTTATGCGCCAACCTTTGTGGGGGGCTCTGG
>CAWBHO010000157.1:0-38918 GCA_963788415.1 uncultured Acidobacteriaceae bacterium
GCGTCCCCGTCGTCTAGCCCGGCCTAGGACACCGCCCTTTCACGGCGATAACACGGGTTCAAATCCCGTCGGGGACGCCAATTATTTCAGCAACTTACGCGCTTCAATAATTTTCTCGTACGTCCGTTTTGTTCCAATAGCAGCGGTGCTCTCGTTTTGGGGGTTTTCGTCGAGCAACATGCTCACAAGGCGACTCTGCGCTTTACGCTTCACATCCGTGATGGCCTGCGCGTAAAGATTCATCGTCACCAAGCTGTTTGCGTGCCGCAATAATTCCTGCACAGTTTTGACATCTTCCCCATTCGCTTTCAGGAGAGTGGCGTACGTGCGCCGGAAAGTATGCCAGCCAATCCGGCCCTCGATGCCTGCCGCCTTGACTGCCGGTTGCAGATGCCAGCGGTTGAGCGTTCCCGGCCAGTACGGTTGCACTCCGTTTGTATGAGGGCTGGCAAAGACCCAGTCCTCAGGGCGCGGATATGCGCAAAGGTTCCGCCAGCGCCACAACGCTTCCGCAAGGCGAGAATCCAGCGGTACGGGTTTGCGTGACGCTTCCGTTTTGCATTCGCCAACGTGCTGAAGCGAGATCGAGCGAGTGACACTGATTTCAAACTTCTCGAAATCGATGTCCTGCCACTTCAGCGCCAGCAGTTCTCCCACCCTCAATCCGGTCATCACGTCCACAAGCACAGCGGTATGCGTCGGCTCTTCGAGATAGAGAAGTAATTCCTCCACCTGAAGAAGCGTCAACACTGTCGGAATATTCTTACGCTTGGCGCTCTGGCGCACATGCGTAATAGGATTCCTGTCGTGCCATTCCCAGCGAACCGCGTGATTGAAGACAGCGTGCATGATGTTCCGAATTTTTGCTTTGCTGCCGTTGGCAAGATTGAGCGAATGCAGCCACTCCTCCACCGCAACCGCTTTGACATCCTTCAACCGGTAGTTTCCCCAGCGGGGCAGAATCCACTTTCTGAAGTAGCCTTGGTACGTTTCACACGTTGCGAAGGTTTTGTTCGAGTCCTTGCCCAATTCCTTTTCTCGGTAGTGTTCGACGAGCGTTTGCACACTGACCGTTTCGAGGTTGAAGCGCGGGCTTTCGGCGTTGATGTTGACCAAAAGCGACGCAACGGCCCGTTTTGCCGATGCCTCGTTCGGATACTGCTCCAGGCTTCCGACCACAAGACTGCGCCGCTTACGACTTCCATCGGCTTGGGGTTCGTACCAGCGGTACTCCCAAGCGTTTGGGCCGCGCTTGCGCTCCGCAAGCTGGAGGTTGCCTTGTTGATAGCGTGTCCGTCTCATTTTTCTCCTTTTCAAGAGCGGTGAGGCGGCACGGATAGCTGCTCTGAGCTTACATTTTCCGGCAAGCAGCGGTCGAGATCGGAAGCACGAAAGCGCCAAAGCTTGCCTAGGCGCAGACCAGCGACAAGGCCGTTGCGGGCGTACCGTTGCAGGGTCTTGGGATGAACTTTCACGAGGGCCGCAGCCTGTTCGCTATTCAATAAAGGTTCGAATGCATGAGGGGAATCGAACATAGTTCGCACGCTCCTTGAAACTACATTGAAACGGATTGCGAATAATGTCTACCCTCATAAAATGAGGCACTTGCGTCCCGTCAAATTCTGAAGTTGGAGTACAGAGTACAGAGCGGAGTCGAGAGGAATGGAGAGCAACGGAGAGTATTTTAAGGAACTCTTGGCGCAGGCAGTTTTTTGACGTTATGAAAACGAATTGAGGAAATTCGATGAAAAAATCCCGACTGACATTCCCCGGATAGACAGAGCATAGCCGAGGCGCGGGCGGTGTCAAGGGCGGCTGCGCCGCCGCTTCGCGGTCAAGACCCTTGACACCGCCCTTCTACGCCTCGGCTCACAATCCAAATATCCGGGGAATGTCAGTTTTAGAAACCTATCCCCAGATCGTGCCCATAGCCGATTTCACGCCCAATTTTCAGCGGGTCAATTTGCTGCGCAGACACCGATTCAATGCCGTGCGCCAACTCATTCTGTCGAGTCTGCTCGCGGGTCAATTCAGTTGCCGATGGGCGCGTCGAAGAAATGCCGAGTGATTCGCGCAGCCGGTCAACATCGGAAGTGATAACCGTGATTCCTTCGCGGCCTCGCGACGCAGCGACGTAGAACTGCTCTTGCTTCATTCCGTCGCCGGAGAGAACCACCGCATCCACAGTCTTGCCCTGGCTGCGATGAGCGGTGATCGCGTAGCCGTGGTCGAACTCGTGATAGTTTGCGGGCAGGGTGCGGCCATCCTCAAGTTGAATGCGCCCTCCATCGACACTGCGCACTTTTGCCAACTCGCCGTTTGTGGCGCGGAAATCCGTCTCCCGTCGATTTCCTGTCAACAGGAGCCGGTCTCCAGGAGCCACTTCGATTTGATGACGCTCATGCACAGAGAAAGACCGCGCCTGTGTTGGACTCACCATGCGCTCTACGCCGTGCTGATCTCTGGCTACTATGTGCGATGCGTTCGCACGTTCGACGATGAGTGATTCATGCTTGCTTATCCCATGCGAAGAGCGATGGAACTGTAATATCTGGCCTTCCTGATAATTCGACAAGTCCTTCTTTTGCGCTTCAGTCCATTGCAACGGCGCATGGCGTTCGAAGACCATGCCGCGCTCCAGTTCGCCGTTTTGCTTCATATCTTCGCGGATGGCATGGGTAATCCTGCCAATCTCTTCGTGAGTGCCGGCAACGACGAGCACTTTACGGCTTGGATCAGCTGCGAGTTCCCGGTAACCTGGCACTCTTCGCCTGGCCGCGTTTCGATGATCACACGCGCATCGGGTGACCCGGCTTCGCGCAGCCCCTGCACGAAACGCCTCACACTCTGATAGCCACCCGTGAAGCCATGGCCATCGACCAGATCCTGCCAGATGCCCATCGCGTTGCGACCGCGCCCCAACTCCAGCACGATCAGCTCGCGGTAGGGTTCACTGGCGCTGGCTGTGCGTTGGCCGTCCTGCACCGGAGCTGCCCCCGAGGGCAAAAAGCCGGTGATCACTGAAGTGGCCGCTTTTGAGTTGCTGGCCGGTTGTGAACCGTCCGAGCCGGTGATCACCAAAGTGGCCGCTTTTGCCAGGGACTTCTCGCCCCAGCTTCCCGGCGAACGAATCACGATCCCTGACGACCTCAGATAATCGCTCGCCGTCTCGCGACGAACTCCCGTCGCATGCTCGATCCGCCGCAGGGACCAACCCAGACGCCCCAGCGCGATCACCTGTTCCCGCTTCTCTCGGCTCAAGACATTACCCATGCCAACAGAGGCTAATTGCCTCCGTCAGTGCGTATGTCTCAGCCCCTCAGAGTGGCCGGTTTTGAAGTGATCATAAGTGGCCGCTTTTGGGTGATCACCAAGGATTCGGTATCAATCTCGACTTCACATGGGAGCCAAACCCGAAAATGGAAGAGGTTATTAGCGCCTACCCAGGGCACGGTTCATTTGCTAATATGTCGGGGCCAGACGGGAGAAGACCTAAGATCGGCCGCAATGATCCATGTCCCTGTGGAAGTGGGCGAAAATTCAAAAAATGCTGCTTGCTTTGAGGAACCTAACGGTGCACAAGAGGTTCGTATGTCTAACTCCCGTTATGCGCTCTTTTAAGGATTAGTCCCCGTATTCGTTTGTTCTTCAATCATTGCGACAAAGGCAGGAGCATTGATGCGGAGCCTGGAGAACAGGTAGCTCATCGGCTGGCCGATGGCGGCAGATTGAGCTTCCAAGGCTTGTATCACCGCCGCTGGGTCCATATCGTACAAACTCTTGAGAAAGGCTGATGGCCCTTGCGCCGTGATGGAATATGGCGCAAGGGAGGAACTTGGAAAATCCTTTAGGTTGTAGGTGACGATTACTTTCACGCCCACTCGTGCGGCGGCGGCAAGGACATGGCGATCCTTCGGGTGATTTGTCATCGCGGGAATCAGATCCTCGTAGCCCTCAATCCATGCTTCCGGGAAATGCCGCCGTATTTCATTTTCGCGGTATATAGCCTTTTGGGCAGAGAGACTGAAATTCTCCTGGAGGGTCCGGCTTACCTCGACCATGATCTGATCGGACCATTTCGGCCGATAGAGACGCGGGCCAGCTGCAAGCCGCAGCAGCGTGTCCGCCAGCGGCATGGGAACAAGAACACAGGCATCCAAGAGAACGGTAAAGTCACCTTTCACTCGTCCGCGCCACCTTCCGGGAATACATTCCGTTCATACATGCCAGCTTCAAAGGCATCACGCGTCAGCCGGTCCAACGAGGCGAGACGGTTTCGATCGCGCTTCTTTGCAAATGCTAGAACATCGCGAAGATAAACGCGGCGCTGATTGCCAACCCGGTGATGGGCCATTAAACCGGCCTCAAGCTGTTTGATGAAGAACGGACGCGACATTCCAAGGATGTCAGCCGCGCGCTGTGTCGTAATCGCCTGGTTGTCGGGAACGAACGTAATGGCTTGGCCGTGCGACATAAAGCCAACCGCCGTCCTGAGAACCTCGAAGACGGTGCCGGGAAGTTCGATCTGTTCCCCGGCGGAAGTGACGAAAGCAGGCGCACCGCGATGCAATACCCGCTCAAGGGCCTGCACCTGTTGCTGCTCAGAATCAGGGAGTGTGATCGGTTTTTTCGCTGCAATGGCCATAATGTTTTCAGGTTAGCACATACTCGAAATACTCGCAATGCGCGAAATAGTCGATATGCGTTGATTCGTGCCTACTCTGCGATTTATTGACGACAGAAACGCGATTTCGAGGGTTCGATAAGGGTTCGATAAGCGTTCCTGAGGGTTCCAAAACGTCCTTTTTGAGGCCAACCGTGCTCTTTAGTTTCAATCAGTTACGTCCGCCGGGGTCTCTTTCACGGCGATAACACGGGTTCAAATCCCGTCGGGGACGCCAACAAAACAAAGAACTTAGAGAAAATCACCCTCAAAATCCTGCGTCCGTTTGCGTCCTTAAGCGGTTTCCTCAGCTTCCTCATCCTTCCCGCCAGTGACCATAACTTCGCCAAAGACGCCTTCTGCGCCTTCCAGAAGCTGGTTCTTCCACTGCATGATCTGGTTCGGGTGTACGTCGTATTGCTGCGCTCATTCGGGCAGGGTCTTTTCGCCCTTCGGTGCAGCCAGGGCAACCCTGGCGTTAAATGCCGCTGTGTGGTTCCGGCGGGGACGTCGTGTCATCTTTCCCTCTTTCCCGCCATCTTATATGGCGGTTGAGGAACAGAATTTCCACTTAGCCCCCCGGTCTGAATTTCCGCGACCAGCTAAGTCCGGTATACATTGGCAAATAAGCGACTTGCATGGTAATCCGCGTCTCGGAAAACTGATTTTCCGAGGGGAAATCACACTCTTCAAAAATGGGTTTCGAACACCTGTAACCCATTCAATCTATAAACTATTAGCGGATGAAACTGTTGGAGAAGGGGAAGTGGTGCGCCCGGAGGGATTCGAACCCCCGACCTAACGCTCCGGAGGCGTTCGCTCTATCCAGCTGAGCTACGGGCGCGCTCTTCCAGCATACCTCACTTTGGATTCGGGCGGGAGAATCGAGACCGGCCTTCACCCGGGGACGAATTTTCTTGAGGGCTTCGGCCGCCCCCGGCACTCTCATTTCTGCGCGTGCGAGGCCGGCTGATAGCTTCCAGGCTCAGCCCGGAAACCGATCGCGATCCGATTCCAAACATTGATGTAGGAGATCGCCAGGGTAAGTTTCACCAACTCAGCCTCGTCCCACGCGCGGCGGACCTCTTCGTAGGCCTCGTCCGACGCATGACCCCGGCTGATCTCGGTAAGCGCCTCGGTCCAGGCCAGCGCGGCTCGCTCCCGGGGGGTGAAAAACGGTGTCTCGCGCCAGGCGGAGAGTGCGTAAATTCGCTGCTCGGTTTCGCCCGCCGCGCGAGCGTCCTTGGTGTGCATGTCAATGCAATAGGCACCAGCCGTTGATCTGCGATGCCCGGATTTTCACCAGTTCGACCAGCGAAGGCTCCAATCCGGAGGACTGGATCACCTTGCCGAGGTTCAGTAGCGCGTGGATTCCTTCCGGAAACGCCTTCGCGTAGTTGAGTCGTGCCGCCATTTTCTCCTCCGTGTAAATTGGATGCACGTAAGATTGAATGCGCGGCGCCAGAATTTGGTCCAGCCGTGATTTGTTCGGGGAAACGGACGGGGGCGCCGCAGTTCCCCAGCCGGGTTCCTGTCGAGCCGCCGGGCGATCTTCGTTTTCCGGCCACGGAACTTTTTCCTGGCCTTAGGGTTCAAGCCAGTGACGGCTCCTGAAATTGCCCGTCTAAATTTACGCGAACCGGGAGCAGGATTTCAGGCGCAGGAGAAACGCAACCATGAATCGAACGATATTCAAGAGAGTTTTCCGTCAGGCTTTGGCGTGGATGATGGTCGTAGCACTGGGCGGAGTGATGGCGCTGGCCCAGGAGACTGGCGCCGCCGCAGTTCGCACGGACAGCCAGATCGAGATGGATGTGGTCCATGCCCTGGACGCCTCCCAGACGCTGAAGAATGACCTGATCACCGCGGCCACCATTGAGGGCGAGGTGACCTTGTCGGGAACCGTATCGAGCGAGGCTTCCCGTCAGTTGGCGCAGTCTATCGCCGCTCAGGTGCCGGGCGTGGCCAAGGTAAACAACAATCTGACTGTCGGCAATCCACAAGCCGCGGCCGAAACCAGCGATCAGCAGGCGGACGAGAGTCAGGCAGACAATGAATCTGGTCCGGCTCCCGCTTCCGGAGAGGAACAGCAGCCCGCCCCGGGGTATGCTCAGGACCAATCGCAGGCCAACCCACCCCAGCAGCCTCCGTATGCTCAAGGGCAGCCCCCGTACGGTTCCGGGCAGCCGCAGGCTCCGGCGTATGAAGCGCCGCACGGACCGGTGACGCTGCTGCCGGGAACGCTGCTTCAACTGCGGACCAGTGAGCCGGTCGCCAGCAAGAGGGCACAGGATGGGACGCCGGTTCAGTTTGTGGTCATCCAGGACATCGCCGTGGGCGGGGTTCTGGCGATTCCACGCGGCGCGACCGTTCACGGTGTCGTGACCGATGTGAAAAAGGCCGGCAGGATGGGCGGCAGCCCGGAACTGGCGCTCACGCTCACATCTTTAGACCTGGGCGGCCGAAACTATCCGCTCGACACCACCCAGTTCAGGGTCAAGGGGCCGAATAAGGCCGGCAGACCGTCGGTCATGCTCTTGGCGGCGCGATCCTGGGCGCACTCATCGGCGGCGCGGCGGATCGTGGCTTTGGTGCGGCGGTCGGCGCCGGAGCAGGCGCGGCCGCGGGCACGGCAGCTTCTGCGGCGTCGCCGGGGCCGGAAGTCTGGATTCCCGCCGAGGCGCGGGTGGACTTCCACCTGAAGGCTCCGCTGACGGTCACACCGGTGGACGCGCGCGAGGCGGCTCGGTTGGCGCAGGGGCTTTATCAGGGCGGTCCGAACCTTTACCGCCGCGGCTATCCTCCCCCTTACGGCCGGCCGTATGCCGGCTACTACCCCTACGGTTACCCGCCGGTGTACTACCGCCCGTATTACGCCGAGGGCGGATACTACTACTGGCGGTAAGAGGCTGACATTCGACGCGAACGCAGCGGGCACTCGGGCTTTCCGGGCGCCCGCTGCGTTTTTCCGAGAATGCGCGCGCCGGTTTCCGCTCGTCTATAATGGCAGTGAATCGCGTCGAGCGACAGAATTGCGCGTCCAGCCGATGCCCGTGCGCAGCCGGCCTTCAAGCTGCGCCAAGGGCTTTTTCTGGTCAGCGCTTAGAGAGTTGAAGGTTCAAGTCCACCCATGATCCGTTTCCTGCAGAGAGACAATCGCCTGACCAAGGCATTTTTCATCGTCATCATCGCCGCCGCCTCGGTGGGCATGGTGGTGTACCTGATTCCCGGCCTGATCGGCATGGGAGCGCACATCCGCCGACGACTATGCCGTGATCTATCCCCACTGGTACAGCCGCTTTTTCTCCTCGGGCGATGCGGTGAGCCAGCAGCGGGTCGAGCCAGCTTGCTCGCCAGCAGTTGCAGCAGCGGGCCCGCAGTATGCCGACAACCCGATGATCGTGCAGCATCTTCGAGCAGCAGGTGGGCCAGCAGCTGATCCAGCAGCAGGTTCTGCTGGCCGAAGCCCGCAAGCTGGGCATTCAGGCCTCGGACGACGATGTGCGGCAGTTCCTGCACCAGGGCCAGTTCGGCCAGTTTCTCTTTCCCAACGGCACAGTTCATTGGCGACGACCGCTATGCCGACTTTGTTGCCCAGCAGTTCAACCTGTCGGTGGCGGAGTTCGAGCAGGAGGTGAAGGAGGATATCGTAGATTCGCCGGCTGCAGGCGCTGATTACCGCCGGAGTCACGGTGAGCGACCAGGAGGTGCGCGACGAATATCGCAAGGCAGAATATCAAGATCAAGTTCGAATACGCGGTGATCTCTGTCCGACGACCTGAGCAAGACGATCAATCCCTCGGACAGCGATCTGGAGGCCTTCTTCAAGAAGAACGCCGCGCGCTATGCCTCGGCCGTGCCGGAAGAGCGCCAGATCACCTACTTCGCCTTCACCACCGCTCAGATGCCCGGCGGAGTTCCGCAGCCCAGCCAGCAGGAGATTCAGCAGTACTTCAACGCGCACCAGGCCGATATTCGGCTTGCCGGAGCAGGCCCGCTCGCGCCACATCCTCATCAAGGTGGCCGCCGGCGCCGACGCCAAGACCGATGCCGCGGCCAAGGCCAAGGCCGAGGATATCCTCAAGCAGATTCAGGGCGGCGCGAACTTTGCCGATCTGGCCAAGAAGTACTCCGACGACCCCGGCAGCAAGGACAAGGGCGGCGAGTTGGGCTTTGCCCAGCGCGGCACCATGGTGCCTGAGTTCGACAACGCCATCTTCACCCAGAAGATCGGCGACACAAAGATCGTGAAGACCCAGTTCGGCTATCACATCATCCAGGTGGAGGAGCGCCAGACGGCGCACACCCAATCGCTCAGCGAGGTGCTGCCCACCATTCAGGCCACCCTGGTCCGCCAGAAAGCGGCCGCAGGCCGAAGCAGAACTATGCGCAGGCGCTTACCTCCGAGGCCATCAAGAACGGCCTGGAGAAGACCGCCGCGGCCCACCATCTGGAACTGGTGACCACGCCCGCTGCTCGGCGAGCAGGGCGTGATCTCCGCGCTGCCTGATTCCTCGCAGATGCTCGGCAAGGCCTTCGAATCCAAGCAGGGCGACCCGCCGCAGTTTGCGCCCACCGGCGAGGGCTACGCGATCTTCCAGGTTACCGGTGTCGCCCCGGCTCACGCGCCCAGCTTTGCCGATTGGAAGAGCCACGTTCTCGACGACTACCGCGAACGAGCAGCTGCCCGGCCTGCTCGGCCAGAAGACCACGGAGCTGGCCGACAAGGCCAAGAACCTGAACGATCTGGCCAAGGCCGCCAAGGAAGTGGGCGCGACCATGAAGACCAGCGATCTGGTGGGCTCGACCGGCCAGGTGCCCGATCTCGGCCAGGTAGGCCAGGTGGCGCCGCAACTCTTCGACCTGAACGTGGGCAACATCAGCGGTCCCATCAACGCGGGGCGCACCGGCGTGGTGGCCAAACTGGTGGACAAGCAGGAGCCCACGCGCGGACGAGATTGCCAAGAACTTCGACCAGGCCACGGGACCAGATGCTCGACCAGCGCCGTTCCCAGGCCTTCAACGTCTTCCTGAGCGCCATTCTCGAACGATTACAAGCAGCACAATCGCATCAAGATTCTCAAGACAAGCAGCCAAAAGGTTCCGGGCTTATAGCCATGCGGCGCGTCCGAAATCAAAAAGGCCCGAGTCCATTCAGGATCCGGGCCTTTTTCTTATGAAAAATCAGGCCGTCTGGCCCCTTTTTATGAAGATACCCTTGTGACCGACCCAATCTTTGGTTGCCGCTGTGAGCGCCACGGCGCTGCCGCCACCCTGCTGTGGAAGGCATCCTCTGTTCAATTGGATGCAAATTCTTCACTTTACCGGCTTGCATTGGCCAGCAATGGGGTTTCAGGCAGGCGATAATGGGCCATGGAATTTCAGCGTTCATCCGGAGTTCTGATGCACGTGAGCTCGCTGCCCTCCTATGGTGGCATCGGCGACCTGGGGACTGCGGCGCATGAGTTCGTGGCCTTTTTAGCCGCAGCCAAACAACACATTTGGCAGGTTCTACCCCTTGGCCCCACGGGCTACGGCGACTCACCCTATTCGGGAGCATCGGCTTTTGCGGGCAATCCGCTCCTCATCAGCATCGAGTTTCTCTCCGATTGGGGCTGGATCGAAGGTGAGCGTATCGCCGGGCTTGACGGCCGCAATGGCGCCGTGGATTTCGCCAGGGTAAACGAGCGGAAGGTTCCCTTGCTCTACGAGGCGGCGGGGAATTTTCTTGACCGAGGGCCCAAAGATCCGAAGCTGGCCGGCCAATGGAAGCAGTTCGAGGAGTTTTGCCGCGCCGAGGCCAACTGGCTGAGCGACTACGCACTCTATGCCGAGCTGCGGCGGCAATACCACGGCATCGCATGGACAGAGTGGCCCGATCCAGTGCGCCGCCGCCAGCCGCAGGCCCTGGCCGAAGCCGCTGCCAGGCATGGGCGCGCCGTCGACCAGGAGAAGGCGTTGCAGTTCGCCTTTGCTCTTCAGTGGAATCAGCTCCGCGAGGCCGCCGCGCGCGATGGGATTCGAATCATGGGCGACGTGGCCATCTTCGTCAACATGGATTCGGCCGACGTGTGGGTTCACCCGGACCTGTTCGAGCTGGACGCGGAGTTGCAGCCGGAGCGCATCTCCGGCGTCCCGCCCGACTACTTTTCCGCGACCGGCCAGCGCTGGGGCAATCCGCTCTATCGCTGGGACGTGCTCGCGGGCCGGGGCTTTGACTGGTGGATCGACCGTATCCGCCGCGCCTGCGAACTCTATGACATCGTGCGCCTGGACCACTTCCGCGGCTTCGAAGCCTATTGGGCCATACCCGCAGCAGAAGAGACGGCGGTCAACGGAGCGTGGGTGAAGGCGCCGGGGCTGGCTCTCTTCCAGGCGCTGGAGGCGGCTTTGGGACCGCTGCCTCTGGTGGCCGAGGATCTGGGGCTCATTACCCCTGAAGTGGATGCGCTGCGGCTCGAGATGGGGATGCCCGGCATGAAAGTGCTGCAGTTCGGATTCAGCGACAAGGGCGCGCACATCCACCTGCCGCATCGCTTTACGCCCGCCACCGTGGCCTATACGGGCACGCACGACAACAACACCACGCTGGGCTGGTGGCGCGCGGCCGGCAATGTGGAGCGCGACGCGGTCGAGGCCTACCTGGGACCAGATCTCAAGGAGCAAGATGGCGCCGCCGCGCTCTCCAACCCGGTTTCCGGCTCCGGTCCCGGCGCGCTTTTGAATCCTGTGTGGCCGATGATTCGGGCTCTAGAGACAAGCGTTGCGCAGATAACCCTGGTTCCGGCGCAGGACCTGCTCGAACTGGGCGCGGAGGCGCGGATGAACACACCGGCCGTGGCTCGGGGCAACTGGAGCTGGCGCGCCCCAGAGGCAAGCTGGACGCCGCAACTGGAGGCGCGGCTCGCGGCGCTGGTCCAGGTGACCGACCGCGACAACGATCCGCTGGCCAGGGCGCAGGAAGCAAACGGAGCACAATAATTCCAGCCATGGCGCGTTTCAGCCACGGAGCCGGATTCGAATCGCAGGGGCTTGAATCGCGGAAGGAGGGATTCGTCCGCTGTTTTCTGCCTGTCGAAGCCAGCGCCGCTCTGGCGCATCTGATACTCTGACGAGTGAAGGACTGCTGGCTGTTGCTCGTCCGTTGTCAGCTGGTAATGTCCAATTGGCGGCTGTTGCTGACCGCTGCAAACCGGACGTAGGATACAGTCGACGGCATTCTGGAAGGACGAATATACCTGTGAAGCTAGGTTCTACGGCAATAGCGCTGGCCGCGCTCCTGAGTTCAAGCCTGTTCTTGAGCACAGCGTCCCTGGCCCAAAAGCAGCAATCCGCTGTCCCCGATGCCCCCGCGCCCCAGGTTCCCCAGCCGCTGTCGGACGTGAGCGGCCCGATTACCCCTGGGCAGGGAGCTGGAGACGGATCGACATCGCCCACTTCTTCTTCGACCGCCTCTGCTCCGGCCGCGGCCGGCAACCAGGCGCCCAGCAGCCAGGGCAAAGACGAGATCCAGACCACACCACCGCAGATGCCTGCCTCCGGCGAAGGCGTGCAGGCCGTGAGCACCATGCTGCGCGTGCACGTCAACTTCATTGAAGTCCCGGTCACCGTCAAGGACTCGAAGGGAAAGCTGGTAGCCGGCCTCACCTTCCACGACTTCCAGGTCTACGAGAACAATACCCGCGAGCCCCTGGCTTTTTTCACCACCGATGCGTTTCCGCTTTCGATGGCCTTTGTCATCGATCAGAGCCTGACCTCGGACGTGATGGCCAAGGTGAACAATTCTCTTGGGGCCATTCAGGGCGCGCTGACTCCTTATGACGAATTGGCCGTTTTCTCCTATAGCAACGGCGCACAGGACCGTTCCGGCGGCTTTACCGGGGCCGAGAGCGCGCGCGTACCCTATGTGCTCTCGATGACCAAGGAGATCGGCGCCGATATGCTGGTCCCGGTCAACAGCGGCCCATTGGCCGGCTGCAGCATCCGCGAAAATGGCAACTGCGTCGATCCCAACATTCAGCCTGGGCGCTCGGCCGGCAACGACCAGTTCATGACCATCCCCAAGGAGATTCACACCCTCAACGACGCCATCCTGGCTGCGGCCAAGGAACTCTCCACCCGCCCCAAGGGCCGGCGCCGCATCATTTACGTCATCTCGGACGGCAAGGAGCACGGCAGCAAGGCCACCTACAAGGAAGTGCTGCGCTATCTGGAGACCAACAAGATTGCCGTCTACGGCACGCTGGTGGGCGACTCGGCCCGCTGGGGCGAAGGCTACATCAGCCGCCTCCACCTGCCCCTTACCATGTACGACAACATCCTGGGCAAGTACACCCTGGCCACCGGCGGCACGCTGGACTCCGAGCGCGGCTTGAACGGGATCGAAACCAGCTATGCCAAGATTGCCGAGCAAGCGCGTGACCAGTACACGCTGGGCTACTATAGCCACCTTCCGCTCATCGACGGCAAGTTCCGCAAGATCGACGTGCGCGTCGACCGGCCCGGTCTGGAGGTCATCGCCAAGACCGGCTACTACCCATCCGGGCAAGATGCTTACTGATCCGATAGGCTTGCGGTTCGGATCCATCCCGCAAAAATAAACGGCCTGCGCATTCGTGCGCAGGCCGTTTTGCTTGACTGGATCAAGAGCACCGGAATCTACAAGAATGGAGCTTTCTGCACAAACCTGCTTCTACTGAGCGAACGCGGCAGAAGTGAAGCTCCGGCTTTCCCGCTCTCGAAAATCCCTACTTGGGCTCCACTGGCGTCGAGTTGAGCGGCGGTTCGGGAGCCGCATTCTGCTGTGTGCGCGCCGGCTCCGCGGCGGGACCCCTCGGTCCTGATGGCAGCGGAGCAGCAGGATCGCCCGGGCCCTTGAGGCCTTCCTTGAATCCTCTGAGCCCCTCGCCCAATCCCTTGCCCAGTTCAGGAAGCCGCTTGGCGCCGAACAGCACGAGTAGAACAATCGCAATGACCAACAGGTGCGTCGGCTGCAATAGATCGCCCATAATCTCATCCTCCGCGCGCCGGACCGTGGCCGCCGCGCATACTCAGGGTTTATTGTCGCACAACGCCAAAACCCTTGTGGATCGCTCCTATCGTGCCGCTCCCGGGCCTAGAGCCTGTTATGAACTTTCCCGCGGGCGGCGCTGGGAGCCAATTTTTCTCAGTACGAGGAATGAGGAGCGACGAATATGGAGTATCTTCGAGCGACGAGTGATGACGAAATGAAGGAAACTGGCCCCAGCCCTTCGGCTTCCACCCCGTCAAACAAAGATCGTTCGTCGGGGGCCCCGGGTTGCGGCGAAAATCGCGCCATACTTCGTTGTCATCCTCGACGGTGGTCCCGCCACAGCCTTCGGATTCCGCCTCGTATGGCCCGATTTTCGTCCGCAACGCCGCCTGCGCGAACGAAAGTGAATAACAGGCTCCAGAGCAGGATAGGAAAGCACGCGCCCCCCGGCGAACCGGGAGGCGGTGGAGGCGCGGATTGAAGCGAGACTACTCGGCGGCTACCGGCGCTTCGGCTGTGGGTTCGGCGGCTGGCTCGGCAACGGACTCGGCGGCAGGCGCTTCTTCCGTAGCCTCGGCCAGAACCTTCACCTTCACCTGAGCGGCCACTTCGCGGTACAGCTTGATGACCACATTGAACTCGCCCACGCTCTTCAGCGGCTCGTCCAACTGAATCTTGCGGCGATCGATCTCGAAGCCCTTGGCCGCGAGAGCCGCGGCGATGTCCGCCGAGGTGACCGACCCGAACAGGTGGCCGGCTTCGCCCGACTTGCGGGTAAAGTCCATCACCACGGGCTCCAGCTTGACAGCCAGTTCCTCGGCCTGAGACTTCTCCGTGGCAGCGCGGCGGGCGGCAGAGGCCTTCATCTGCTCGATGACGGCCTTGTTGGCCAGCGTGGCCTCGAGCGCCATCTTGCGGGGCAGCAGAAAGTTGCGGCCGTAGCCGTCGGCCACTTTGACAACTTCTCCGCGATGGCCCAGATTGACTACGTCTTCCTTCAGAATGACTTCCATAGCTAACTCTCCAGTGTGGCGGGCGGCGCTTTCGGCTGGCCGGTCTGTTTGCTTCAAACAGACGCCAACGCGAGAGCCGCGCCGCGCAAGATCTTTTATCGGCTTCCGGAGAAATGACCCTCTCCGGATTCCGTTCGATCCGGCCTGCCCCTCATCGCCCGGGAGTTGACCAGGGCGAGCGGTCGATGGGCCGGAGACAAAGATTAGTGCCGCGTGGCAAACGGCAGCAGAGCGATGTTCCGGGCCTGCTTGATGGCGCGGGTCAGGCGGCGCTGGTGCGTGGTGCAAACGCCGGTGAGCCGCCGGGGCACGATCTTGCCGCGCTCGGCCACAAAGCCCTGCAGGAGCCGCACATCGCGATAAGGGATGGCGTCGATCTTCTCGGTGCAAAACTTGCAGACCTTCTTGCGGCGGAAAAACTTGCCGCGACCGCCAGCGGAGCCGCCAGGCCGTCCAGCGGGCCGTCCGCCGCCGCCGGAGCGGGGACCTGAACCGGGACCGTGTCCGGAGCCGGAACTCGGGCTTGCACTCGAACTCGAATTCGGGCTCGAACTCGATACCGGACTGGATCCCGAACCGGTTGCGGCTTGGGAAGCTGCGGGCGCGCTCGTTTCGGGCGCCTTTGCTTGAGTCTCTTCAGACATATCGTTTCCTCTTCATTCTCTTGGCTTTGAGCGAACACCGGTGGGGTGCGCGTCAAAGCACGGATCGGGCCGCAGCCGGATGCCCAAAAAAAGACAGGGTCAGCGGCGGCAATTGATTGAAGGCCGTGCTAGACGGCCTGAACCGGCTCGGCCGCCACGGCAACCGCGGCCGCAGGCACGGGCGCCGGGGCAACCACGGGAGCCGCAACCGCTGCCTCATCGGGCGCGGCTGCCGGAGTCGGCGCGGCAACCGCAGCCGGGGCCGTGTGCTCGGCGCTTGCGCTGATGTTCGCGCTCACGTTCGCGCTCCGCCGCACGCCGCGCTGGGCCTTCATCTTGGCCAGCCGCTTCTCTTCCTCGTCGATGCGCACGGTGATGAACTTGATCACCGGCTCGGAGACGCGCAAGCGGCGCTCCAGTTCCAACACCACCGATCCGCCGGCCTCGACGGTGAGCAGCACATAGTTGCCGTCGTTGAACTTGCGCACCGTGTAAGCAAGCTTGCGCCGTCCCATCTTCTCGACCGTCTTCACCACCCCGCCGCCACTGGTGACGTTGGCGCTGAAGCCGGCGATCAACTTGTCGACATCCTCTTCGACCGCATCTGGCCGAACAATGAACATAACCTCATACAAACGGGACATCCGGTTTCCTTTTCCGCTGGAGCAACCTAGCATCCAGCCCTCATCACTCAATTCACAGCTCAAAAATCTCAGATTGCAGCAGTTTCTAGTTCTGTATCCTTGTTCCCTGTTCCCTGTTCCCTGTCTTGCTTGCGGTTGAACTCGTTCATCGCGGCTGCCGGTCCATCGGAAAGGATGCGCCGCGTGGCGGTTGCCACCCGGTCCAACACCTCGTCCAGGACCGTCAAATCCGCCTTGCGCATCGGCGAAAGCAGGTAATCCTTGCCGGGTCGCCTGCCGCCTCCGGCCGCAATGGCCTGCGGAGGCAGATCCGGTCCCACCCCGATGCGCAGGCGCAACCACTCCTGGCTCCGCAGAGCGCCGATCACGCTGCGGGCTCCGTTGTGCCCTGCGGCCGATCCGCGCTCCCTGATTTTGAGGGTGCCCAACTCCAAGTCCAGCTCATCGTAGATCACGAGCAGGTCTTGAGCCGGGTCGGCCTCAAACTCCCTCACCAGAGCGGCTACCGCCAGCCCGCTCAGGTTCATGAACGTCTCCGGCTTGGCCAGGATCACCTCGCGCCCCGCCATCCGGCAGGTTGCGGTTGCGGCCCGGCAGCGCCGGTTCTGGACCACAACTCCCTCTTGCTGGGCGATGCGGTCGATGGCCATGAACCCCGCGTTGTGCGGGGTCCACATATATTCCAGGCCTGGATTACCCAGTCCCACCACCAAAAAGGGGCCGCGCAAGAGACCCATCCGTGCGGACTCGCTTGCCTCGGCCAAGGATTACTTCTTCGCCCCGGAGCCCGCGTCTGGCTTCTTGGCTCCAGCCTCCGCCTCGGGCTTGCCCTTCTTGGCAACCTCGGGCTCGGCGGCCGTCGCGGCGGCGAGCGCGGCTGCTTCAGTCTCGGCGGCCGTAGGCGCTTCGGCGCGGATCGAGACCACGTGGGCCACGGTCGCATCCTCAGCGTTGAGGTACTTCACGCCCTGGGGATGGGGCAGATCGCTCACGCGCGAAACGCCATACATCTCCAGGTGGCTGACATCCAGATCGATGTGGGTGGGAATGTCGCCCGGCAGGCACTCGATCTCCACCTCGCGCAACACCTGGTCGAGAATGCCTCCAGAGGCCTTGACGCCCACCGGAATGCCCAGCAGCTTGATGCGCACATGGACGCGGAGAGTCTTATCGAGGGCGATGCGTTTCAAGTCGATGTGGATCAACCGGTCGTTGAGCGGTTCGCGCTGCCAGTCGACGATCATGGCCTTGGCTGCCGACTGGCCGGCGATTTCCACGTCGAAGATCGTGTTATGGCCGGTTTCCGAGAAAAGAATCCGGGAAATCTGCTTGGGGTCCACCTCGATGGCTACCGGTTCATGCCCCGGACCATACAGCACGGCGGGAATCTTGCCCGCGACGCGCACACGGCGGGCGGCATTCTTGTTGAACTTGCCCTCGCGGGGCTTGGCTGCGACAACTTCTGGCATTCGGTCTCTCGTTTCCTGGTTTCGGGCACGGTAAAACAGCTTTTAGCCGCTAGCTTCTAGCTGCTAGCTAATTCTTGCCGCCATGAACTGACTTGCTCCGCTCCCTTTGTGAGGCCAGAGATCGGAGATCTGGGACCAGAGATCGAAAAACCGCCTTCGATCTCTGCCCGCCGTCTACCGGCAACTGGCGATAAGTGATAGATCAGGGGCCGCTGATCTCTGATCTCTGACCCCTGATCTCTTAAGAAAACAGCGAACTGACGCTGGTCTCCATGTGAATGCTCTCGATGGCCGCGCCCAGCAGGCCGGCGATGGAGAGCACCTTGATCTTGGGCAACTTCTGCGCCGCCTCGCGCAGGGGAATGGTGTTGGTGACCACCAACTGCTCCAGGCGCGATGCGGCAATGCGTTCGATGGCCGGGCCCGAAAGCACGGCGTGGCTGGCGCAGGCATAGACGGCGGCCGCGCCGTTGGCGTAAAGCGCGTCCACGGTCTTCACCAGCGTTCCGGCGGTGTCGATGATGTCGTCGATGATCAGGCAGGTTCTTGCCCTTCACGTCGCCGACCACGTTCATCACTTCGGCCACGTTCATATCGGTGCGGCGCTTGTCCACGATGGCCAGCGGTGCGCCCACCTTCTGCGCAAAGAAGCGCGCCCGCTCCACGCCGCCCGCATCCGGCGAAACCACCGTCAGGTTGGGCAGCGCCAGCTCGCGGAAGTAGCTCACCAGCACCGGGCTGGCGTAAAGATGATCGACGGGAATATTGAAAAAGCCCTGAATCTGCGCCGCGTGCAGGTCAACAAACAGAGCGCGATTGGCCCCGGCCGTGGTCATCAGATCGGCCACCAGCCGGGCGCTGATGGCCACGCGCGGACGGTCCTTGCGATCCTGGCGGGCATAGCCGTAATAGGGCACCACCACCGTGATCCTGCCCGCCGAGGCCCGCTTGAGCGCATCGATCATCACCAGCAGTTCGACCAGATGCTGATCCACCGGATAGCAGGTCGGCTGCACCACAAAAACATCGATGCCGCGCACATTTTCCAGCAGCTGGAAGTAGACCTCGCCGTCGGCGAAGCGCTGCATCTTGGCCTCGCCCACCGGAACTCCGATGTGGCGGCCAATCTCCTCGGCCAGCGGCCGGATTGGCCGTGCCGCTGAAGAGCTTGAAGCGCTTGTCCTCGCTCAGGTTGCGGCTGCGCTTGCGCTCGAGGGCCGGCTTGGCGTCCTTCGCCTTGGCGGCGTCTGCCCCAGCCGGCTGCGCGGCCTCTTTCGCCGCCAGCCTGACCCGCCGTCCTGTTGCTTGTCTTCCACCGTCTGCTGTCAGTGCTTCCACTTCCATCTCCGATTGCCTCCAAGCTGGTTGGCTTTGGCTGCTTCTATCTGAGAGTCAGAGACAGAGATCAGAGACCAGTCAAAGCCGTTCCTGATCTCTGACCCCTGATCTCTGACCCCTGCCCCCTGAAACTTGGCTGGGCGACCAGGATTCGAACCTGGACAAGTGCCTCCAAAGGGCACTGTCCTACCATTAGACGATCGCCCAACTTCGCAGCCGCTGGCGCGGTTTCTCGCCCACAACGGCCGACAATCAACCTGCTTGCGGCAGAAGCATTTCGCGCCAATAAGAAAGGCGCGGCAGAGTGCGGGTGAGGGTGCTCCGAACTTCGACTTCGAGGAGCTGTTGCTTCAACCGGACCTGCGCTGCTTCCGCGTCCCCACGGGTGCGATACAACCCGAAGAGCGCCGAGCCGGAACCGGACAGCGAGACATGGAGGGCTGCCTCCGGTGTGCCCGGAGCCCAATAGAATGCGCTTGATGTCTGCAAGGGAGGGATGCTGGGGAAAGACGACGCGTTCAAAGTCGTTTTGTATCCAGCTCAAAAATCCCGGTGCGGACAAGCGCGGACTCTTGAGGTCCGGCCAGGTTCTCCCCCATCGGAAGAACACCGGAGGAGCCGGTTCCCTGCCGTCCTTCGGGGATCGACCCTGATTCGACTCCTGGGATCGCTCCGGCAAAGGCGCTGGCGTAGGCGCGGCTCAACTCATTTAGTTTATCCGTACTGGCGCTCGCGGTCAAACCTTCGGCTACGCAGAGGGCGTCCCAGTCGCGAAAGGCCTGCGGGGTCGAGACGCCCAGCTCCGGCGTCGCCACCACGCACCAGACCGGCCCGAAGTCCGGCAGGGGATAGACCTGCTGGCCGCGGTCGAGGCCCAGAACCGCGCCTCCGATCAGGAACAGCGGCACGTCGGAGCCGATTTCTGCGGCAATTTTCAGCCGCTCCGCCTCCCCCTGCCGGCGCGAAATACGCCCGTGGAATGCGGAATTCGCTCCCCCCGGCCCTATTCCCAGCTCCGCCTCGAGCCCCACCAGCGCCGCCACGGCATTGGCCGAGCCCGCGCCCAGGCCGCCCTGGACCGGCAGACGCTTTTCGATGTGGATTTCGACCTCCGCCGCGAGGCCAAGCGCCTGGAGAGCCAGCGCCACCATCTTCCAGGCGGTATTGCGCTGGTCCGTGGGCACACGGCTATCATTCGAGGTGAGCCGCAGCGCCGTCGCGGCGGCGGGCCGGGCCGTGACCGTGACCAGGTCATACAGCTCCAGCGTCTGGTAAACGGTCGCCAGCGCATGGTAGCCGTCGGGGCGCGGCGCGCCGATGGAAAGCCCAAGGTTGATCTTCGCGTGCGATCGAACGGCGGTAGGCATACCGGCTTATTGTAGAGCCGAGCCGGGCATACGCCGCTACTTCAGGATTTGAATCCTGGTTCCCTCGGTCGGCTTCAGCACAAATTCGCTGGCGGTCAGCGGCGGCTGCTGGTTTTCGACGATCTTATCGATCGTGAGAACCGTCTGGAGCCCCTCGATCGGGCGCTTGATCGTGACCTTGGTGGGGTACATATGCGCGCCGAAAGCCTGATACGAGTGATAGAAGACCTGGGTTTGCAGATTCCCGTCGCTATCGTACAGATCCTGCTGAGAGGGCAACAGGTCGTCGCGATTGAACGTCACCACGCGTTCCGGGATCAGCTCGCGGCTGCCCGGCTTCCGGCGGCTGATGCTGAGGATGTATTCCGGGACAAGCAAGAGGTGCTTGCGTGCCGCATCCTCCACCGTTTCCGAATCCGACACCACCCCGTACAGGTCGTCCGGCTCCAGCCCGCGTACCACCAGCGCATCCAGAAAGAATCCTGGCCGCAGGTTCTCCAACGAGTTTGCCGACTTCTTTTCGAGCGTATTGGAGCCCTCGTAGGCGACGTTCTTCGACGGAATCCAAAGCGTGAAGTTCTTGCCGTCGCTCACCATGTCGAAAGCCCGCGTGCCGATCACCGGAACCCGTCCGTAGACCCGCAGCATCTCCGGCTTGCGGATCAGGATGATGCCGCGGAATGGTGGTGTAGTCCCGTGGCCAGGCCTTCTTTGGGCTTGAGCACGCTGGCTTGAATCTCGACCGTCGCGGTCAGGCTTTCCATCGCGTCCCAGCGCTGGTCGAGCAGCGCCACCAGCTCATCCGGCGTCACCGTCTGCACCACCGCCGGCGGCTTGGGCATGGGCAGCTTGCGCGTGCGTCCACAGGCAGCCGGAAATGAGCAGAACCGGGAAAAGAAGGGCTGCGGCGCCCAGGCGGCGACAGGCAGACTTCAACTGTGACCTGCTTTCTTCCGAGCGTGCCGATAGCCGGCCACATCGCGCGCGTGTTCCATCAAAGTGCTTGAAAACATCGACCGCCCCTGGGGATTGGCCCCCGCGGCCACAAAGTAGAGGTAGTCCGGTCCGGGCCGGGCTCATGGCCGCCCGCAGCGACTCGCAGGCCGGGATTCGCCACCGGGCCCGGCGGCAAGCCGGCGTGCAGATAGGTGTTGTACGGGCGTGTTGAGCTTCAGGTCGCTCTCGTAGATGGTGCCCCGCCAGCGCCCATCGAGCTCCAAGTCCGTAGATCACCGCCGGGTCGGTCATCAGCGGCATCTTCTTGGCCAGCCGGTTTTCAAAGACGCTGGCCACCAGCGGACGCTCCGCGTCCACCGCCGTCTCCCGTTCCACCAGCGAAGCCATGGTCACCACTTCGATGCACATTTCCCTTCAATCCCAGTTGACGCGGCCACCGCGCGGAAGCGCCGCACCATCGCCGCGCAAATCTGCGCCGGAGTCGCCTTGCGGGCAAAATGATAAGTGTCCGGAAACAGGTAACCCTCCAAACTTTTCGCTCCGGGGTCCAGGTCGGCCACCAGGCCGACGTCGCTTTGTCGCCGCATCCAGAAAATCCTGCCGCGAGCCCAATCCCGCCTGCTCCAGCCGCGTGGCGATCTCGAAGATGTTTGCGCCCTCCGGAATGGTTACCGTCATGGTGTAAACATCGCCGCGGCAATGCGCGCATAGACCTCGGTGACCGCCGCAGGATGGTCGAACCGGTACTCGCCGGCCTTGAGCGTTCCCCGCTTCCACCAGCGCATCAGATCGAAGGCAAACTGGCTGCGCACCACGCCCGCCGCTTCCAGTTGCTGGCCGATGCTGTATCGTCGAAGAGCCCGGCGCCAGCTCGACAAAGGTCTCGTGCGCTGGCCCGAAAGGCGTAAAAACCAGCCAAGCCGCCGCCCCCGACACAAGCAGCAGCAGGAAAAAAGCCACCCGCATGAGCCCCGCCACTCCAAACCCTTTTTTCTTTCTGATCGTCCGTCTGTGGCGCGCCATTTGTTTGTTGCTGACCCTTCTTTGACTTCGATTAAGACGCAGCAAGCGCCCCAGCAGATTCTATTTCATTGATTGTATCGGCTGACAGGGTTCAGGCGGGCATTTCTTCGCCGTTGGCCGGTTCAGCGCCGTAAGCTAAAGGCTCGGAGCCCATCATGACCTTTCCCGCGAGCCTGCGAGAAAGTTAGGAAGCGAAAGTCGAGAACAGGCCCTCGGAGCTCGAACTTGGAAGCCGTCCTTCATCCCCGCTATCTCGGCCTCGATGTCGGCAACCGCCGCATCGGCGTGGCCGTGTCGGACGAGCTGGGGCTCACCGCGCAACCTGTGTTGACGCTGGAGCGGAAGCACAACCAGAGAGAAGACCTGCGCTCTCTGGCGCGGCTCTGCCGCCGGTTTGGCGTGGCCGGCATCGTGGTCGGCAATCCCGTCCATCTGTCCGGCGACCTGAGCCCGCAAGCCGCCAAAACCCAGGCCTTTGCCGCCGAACTGGGCGCGCTCACCGGCCTGCCCATCCATCTGTGGGACGAGCGGCTGACCTCGCGCCAGGCTCACCAGATATCTGTATGAGGCCGGCCGCCCCCGCCAGCAGCATCGCAGCGTGGTCGATCAGGTGGCCGCCACGCTCATCCTGCAGTCATTCATGGACGCGAGAGCAGCCTCGGGCTGTTAGATCCCAGCCTCTAGTTGCGATCTTCGATGTAAAGCATTGATATAATGAAATTTGTCCTCTTGAAAATTAAGTCATGAACAAGCGGGCGGGGTCATCGTGCGGCCAGGGAAAGAGCTGAAAGCTAGAGGCTAGCTGCTAAAAGCCGCTCTCCGCGTATAATGGGAAGTCAAGTATTTTCATCTTTCGCGGACCGGGCAACCCCGCCCGCCCCAGGAACCTGAATGCCCGAGCACATCAAAAAACAGCTTCTCGCTGAAATCGCAGTCCTCGAACACGAACTTGCCCACGAGCTTCCCGCCGAGATCAAAAAGGCGGTGGCCATGGGAGACCTTTCGGAGAACGCCGAGTATCACATGGCCAAGCAGCGCCAGGATTTTGTCAACGCGCGCCTCGGCCAGTTGAAAAAGCGCATGGCCGAGCTCTCCCTGGTCAATCTCACCAACATTCCCCGGGATAAAGCCGGTTTCGGCTCGACGGTGGTGGTTTTTGACTCGACCAAGGATGAGCAGATCGTCTACCGGCTGGTCACCAGCGAGGAATCCGACGTGGCCAAGGGGCTGATCTCGACCACCTCGCCCATCGGCCGCGGCCTGGTCGGCAAGCGGGTGGGCGACATGGCCACCATCGTCACCCCCAACGGCAAGCGCGAACTGGAAATCCTGAAACTGACTACCATTCACGATGAAGCGGCAGCGGCCGCGGCCGAGACCGCCCCCGCCGAGAATTTGGAGCAGAAGTAGGAACGATGGCAACCACCTGGACCAGCGCCTTTGGCCGCGGCTGCGGATGGCTTCTCGACAAGATCGTGCATGGCTTGTCGCTGGCCCGCATCTCGCCCAATGTCTTGACCTTCATCGGCCTGGTCATCAACATCGTGGCCGCGTTTTTCTTCGGCCACGCCAACGCCGCCAACGCCGACTGGATGTTCTTCTATGCGGGCTTGGTCATCTTCGGCGCCGGTATCTTCGACATGGTGGACGGCCGCGTGGCCCGGCGCACCAACCAGGTCACCGTCTTCGGCTCGTTTTTCGATTCGGTCATCGACCGCTACTCCGACGTGGTGCTGTTTTTCGGCCTGCTGGTCTACTACGGCCGCATCAACCGCTTCCGGTACGTGGTCCTGGTGGCCTTCGTGATGGTGACCGCGCTGATGGTCAGCTACACGCGCGCCCGCGCCGAGGCCCTCATCGGCCAGTGCAAGGTAGGCTTCATGGAGCGCCCGGAGCGGGTAGTGCTGGTCCTTCTCGGCGCCCTGTTTCACCATTGGGGAGTGATGGCCCCGGTGCTGTGGGTGCTGGCCGTACTCTCCACCATCACCGTGATCCACCGCGTCACCTACACCTACTCGAAGACCAAGCACCTGGCGCCGATCGGCTGAAACAGCGAAGGCTGAATCGGGCTGTCTGTGTCGGTCCGATTCAGCCTCGCGCGGGAGCCGTTCTCCCCCTCAACGCCGGGCGGGCTTCCATTGCTGCAGGAACCGGGTCACATCCGGCGAGCCCATGCTGCGCATATTCTCAAACTCCCCGCCCTGCTGGCTGTAAAGCAGCTTCCCGTGGTCGCTCAGAACGGCCAGCGCCGGCACGCCCTTGCCGAGCGGCACTCCGTACTCCCTGGCGACATCCAGATTGGCGTCCATGCGGCCGATATTCACATCGACCAGCACGAAATTCGCCTCCAGAATGGGCCGGTTGACGGCGTCGTGAAAATAGATGTTCAGCACCTGGCAGTCGGGGCACCAGTTGCCGCCAAAGTCCAGCAGGATGCGCTTGTGCGTGTGCGCGGCGGTCTCGAGAGCAGCGGCAATGTCGGCTCTGGCCTGAGACGGGTCGGGGTAGATCTCACGGCCGGTGGCGCGGGCCTGGGAAACGCCAAAAACCAGAAGCGCGGCAAGAGCGAAAAACCGGATCGTCTTCAATGGGGAACCCTCCACAACTGTTCCCAGTCTCCCATAACCCCGGAGTTCCGCGCCATTTTTTGCGCTTTCGGGGATGCGCATCCCATTCTCGAGCGGCGCTACGGGCTTATACTTTGGTGACTGGATGAAATACTCGACCGACTTGCGCAAACACCTCGAGTCCTCGCCCTTCCCCGACATGGAGACGATGATGGAGGCTTACGCCCGCGCGGCGGCGGCCTTGGCGCAGCGCGAGTTCCAACAAAAACTGGACTTTTCCTCGGAATCGATCGAAGGACTGGACGAAATCCTGGTCGTGGTGGGCGAGAGCCCGGAGCTCGATCTGGACTTCGAGGTGCGGCTCTGGGGCAGCTACCTGGGCGAGGTGCTGCGCCGCCGCTATGCCGGCACCTGGGAGATGACCCAGTATCCCGGCGGCGCCATGGCGGTTCCGGCCGTCGAGGTGCGCGGCTCCCGGCTCTTTCCCATGATGAAGGTCTACCGCCGGCTGACGGTGGGCGACGAGGAAGACCTCAGCGCCTTTTTTTCGATGGTCACCGAACGTCTGGGCAAACCGGCGCAGGTGAACTGAAGCCCCGCGCGGAAAAATCCCTTCGGCAGCCTGGAAATTGAGAGCGGGCGGCTTTTCAGCGGTTTTTGCGCCCATCCCTTGCGAACAGCAGCGGCCTTCACGCCCCATCCCCCAAGAAAATGACCTCCGAAAATCGCTCCTGAAAACGAAAATCGGCCTTACACTGGCGAGGTAACCCCTGTGACGCCATGCCGGTCGCCCAATTGACGCTCGAAATCCGCATCGAGCACGCCCAGTCGCTCAAGGACCGGCGGCAGGTGGTCCGCTCGCTCAAAGACCAGCTGAAGCAGAGCTTCAACGTCTCCGTGGCTGAGATGGACGAGGCCGTGACCTGGCAGTCGGCCACCCTGGGCGTCGTGGCCATCTCCCGCTCGCGCGACTACCTCCACGGCCTCATCGAAGAAGTGGAGCGCGCGGCCCGGCGCATCCTCAACGAGCGCGGCGCGGAGCTGGCCGACGCTTTCTGGGATTACATCGAAAGCTGACCACCTGCGGTGGGGCCAACTGCCTTCGGCTCGAGCATTTTTGCTTTTTCTGTGGACCTTTGTGCCCCATCCATTCCGCGTTTTTCAGCGGAATGGGGTGGGAAACCAACAAAATTTTGGTCTACACAATTTGCAAAAATGCTCTCGGAGAAAGCGGTTCGTGGTGTCCAACCCTTGCCACAATCTACAAAACGCAGATTCTTCGACTCCGCTCTGCTTCGCTCAGAGCGCGGCGAGGGCGGGGCACCCGGCAATCACGCCGCGGCCGGCATGGGCCGCTCGTGAATCAGCATCCACGACGTGCCGAACTTGTCCCGGAGCATGGCGAAGCGGAAGGCAAAGAAGGTCTCCGCCATCGGCATGAAGATCTCGCCGCCCTCGTTGAGTAAAGCGTAAAGACGTTCGGCTTCCTCGTTGCTGTCTACCCCGAGTGCAAGATAGACGCTGCGCATGGGCTGGAATTTGTCCTGCGGGCCGTCGCTGGCCATCACGAGCGTATCTCCAATGGTAATGCGGGCGTGCATCACGCGCTTTTCGGATCCTGGCGTGAAGTTTTTCGGCTCCGGCATCTGGTCGTACGTGGACATCATGAGAATTTTTCCGCCCAGATGCTCCTCGTAGAAGTGGAGCGCCTCGGCACAATTGCCGCCATAATTGAGGTAAGTGGTCAGTTTCATCGTTTTCCTTTTCCTTTCGAGGAATGGATTGGAGAATTGAATGGAGGAATCAAGGGAGTGGGATCGCGCTGTTCCCAGCGCCGATACGCTTCCGCCAGTACGGCAGGCCGGTTCTGTTCCAACTGCGCAATCAGCGCGCAGGGCGCAGCCGTATCCTCGTGATGCGCGCCCCAGATGAGCAACTCCAGCAGAACGGGAGCAAGTGCGATACCTTTACGGGTCAGGCGGTAATGGATGCTGCGGCCGTCTTCTGCCGCCGGTTCCGCGTTCACCATGCCGCCAGCCTGAAGCTTCTGCAGCCGGTCGGCCAGGATGTTGGTTGAAATGCCCTCGCCGGCGTGCCGAAACTCCCGGAACGTACGGTAGCCGCGCACCATCATATCGCGTACGATGAGCAGCGACCAGCGATCCCCAAGGACATCCAGCGAAACGCTGACAGGACATCCGGAACGGCGCTTTGGGGTCGGCTTGGCAGCCACAGAAAGATGCTAGTCATTTTAACTTGCGTTTCGCAAGCTATTTTTGCGTATGATTTTTCTATCGCCGCTTGTCCGCTTCCCCGGTTGCCATTGTTTGCGGACAGGAAGGCTCTTTCCAAAGGCAAGGCATTTCAAACTGAGAATATGGAGGACTCCATGAGCGATCTGGCGGACTTTCCCCGCATCACTCCGTTTCTCTGGTTCAACGCGAACGCGGAAGAAGCGGTGGACTTTTATCTGACGGTCTTCAAAAACTCGCGCCGGCTGGATATTCTGCGCAATCCCGGCGAGGCGCCCGGACCCAAGGGAGGCGTGCTCACCATCAGCTTCGAACTCGACGGCCAGAGATTTACGGCGCTCAACGGCGGCCCGGCCTATCAGTTCAATGCGGCCGTCTCGTTCGTTGTCAACTGCAACTCGCAACAGGAAATCGACGACTACTGGTCGAAGCTCACCGCGGGCGGCCAGGAGATTCAGTGCGGTTGGCTGGTGGACAAATTCGGACTGAGCTGGCAGATTGTCCCCGCCCGCCTGCCTGAACTGGTCCGGCATCCGAAGGGGATGCAGGCCATGATGAAGATGAAGAAGATCGAGATCGCCGAGCTCGAACGCGCCCTGCAATCCTAACCGGCGCGGCCGGTTCGCCTGGCCAGACTGACCAGCTCCGCCTTCACCTTCTCGATCACCGACGCCCAATCGCCCGGCTTGGGCTGCCGGAAGAGGCGCGCGGTCGGGTACCAGGGGCTGTCTTCGCGCTCCAGCAGCCAGCGCCAATCCGGCAAATTCTGCAGCAGCACCCAGACCGGCCTCGCCAAGGCTCCGGCCAGGTGGGCCATGGCGGTGTCGATCGAGATGACCAGATCCAGATGAGCCATCTGCGCCGCCGTATCGGCCATATCGCCGGTCACCGGCGCAAGGCTCGTGACGCTTGTCTTCCGGGCGTCCAGTTCCGCGGCCGCCGGCCCCATCTGCAACGAGAAAAAGTGCACGCCTTCGAGTTCGAAGAGCCGCTCCAGCAGGTCAAGAGGAACGCTGCGGGCGCGGTTTTTGGGGTGCGTCAGGCTTCCCGTCCACGCGATGCCCACCCGCAACCCGTCCGCCGGCCACGCCAGTGCAGCGGCTTTCTTCAGGGCTTCCTCGGGAACGGCAAGATAAGGGGACTTGGAGGGGATGGTTTCCACCCGGGTGCCAAACGCCAGCGGCAGACTCAGCAGCGGGCAGCGGCAGACAAACGGCGGCAGCGGGTCTCCGGTGCTGACCACTGCGTCCACCCCGGGAATCTGCGCGGCCAGGCGGCGCAAATTGGGGGGAATGTCCAGCACCACCCTGCCCCCGGCCGCCTGAACCAGCGGCACATAGCGCAGAAACTGAAGCGAATCGCCCAACCCCTGCTCGGCATAAAGCAGAATCGTCTCGCCCTTCAGCGGAGCGCCCAGCCACAACGGCTGCGCGAAGGCGCGAGGCGTATAAACCTTCCAGCGCACTTCGTAATGGCGCCAGCCGGCCTCATACTCTCCCTTGAGCAGCTCCAGCAGACACTGGTTCATCAGCGCGTCGCCGAAGTCGGGCTTGATGGCCAGCCCGCGCTCGCACCAGGCGGTCGATGCGGCCAGGTCGCCCAGGTCGAACGCTGCATTGCACAGGCAATTGCAGACCCGGTGGTGGGCCGGGTTCAGGCTCAGCGTCCGCTTGTACCAGACCACCGCCTCGGCCACCTTGCCCTGGGCATGCAGGGCGTCGCCCAGATTGCAGCACAGGTCGGCGTTCCCGGGCGAGATGGCCAGGGCCCGCTCAAAGCAGTCAATGGCCTCTTCGAAGCTTTGCTGCCGGCGGTAAACCGTGCCCAGGTTGCACCATGCGTCGCAGTAGTCGGGCTTGATCTCCAGCGCTTGCTTGAAAGCCGCTGCGGCCGCGTCGAATTTCTTCTGGGCCAGGAAGGTATTGCCCAGGTTGTAGCGAGCCTCATAGTGGTCGGGCTTGATCTCGAGCGCCTGCTCAAAGCTGACCGCGGCTTCAATCAGCTTGCCTTGCGCCCTGAGAGCGTTGCCCAGATTGGAATGATAGAAGGCCTGCCGGGGGTTCACCGCCAGCGCGCGGCGAATCATCCGCTCCGCCATCTCAAAGCGTTCGGTCTTGTAGCCGGCCATACCCAGCATGTACAAGCCGTCCGGCTGGCGAACGTCCAGGGACAGAACTTGCAGGCAAAGCCGCTCCACCTCCGCCATCTTCCCGGTCTGATACTCCTTGAGGGCCATCGTCAGAAGCGCTGCAATCCGCGCCGCGGTGTCGTTTCTCTGCCTCCTGGACGGCTGTATGGCACCGGGATGGGAGATACCTTTCATGGTTCGCTCGAGCCTTTCTCGTTGGATCGTTCCCGCGCCGCAATGCCGGCCTTAGGCCACCGGCCGGGTGAACTCCGCTGGCCGGATTGCCCCGCTCGGCCGCAATCGCACTTCACCCGCCCGCTGCTTTGAAGCCAGGAATCCCGCCGATTCCCGAGCACACGCAATGCCAAACCGGAAAGCGAAGGTTAGAAAGGGCTAAACAGCCTCCACCGATGCACCTTGAATGCCGCGGACAATCCGCCGCGCGACGAGCCCGCCGAAACAAAAAGAATGATTCGTCCAGTGCCGCGAAGAACTCCTGTCTGCTATTCTGAGAGCGATATCCAGTTGCAGAATCAGGATTGAATTCAGAGGCGTTTCCTTGTCAGGAGCAAATTCCGTGAACGTTACGATGGCGACGCTGCGGCCAGTCCAGCGGACCACGCTCAGCGAACAGATTGCCATGCAGCTTGCATCCGAGCTGGAGGCCAAACGCTGGCAACCCGGTGAAAAACTACCTTCCGAAGCAGAACTCTGCAAGGTCTTCAATGTGGGACGGTCCACTTTACGGGAAGCGCTGAAATCCTTATCGTTCATTGGCATGATCCGTATGCGAGCCGGTGGCGGCAGCTATGTCGCCGACGAGCGGTCCAAGTACATGGAAGGCCCTCTGCTGCTCTCCAAGGGCGTGCTCAACACCGAAAAGCAGGTGAACGACTTTTCTGAAGCTCGCCTGCTGATCGAGACCGAACTGGCAGCGCTTTGCGCCCTGCGGGCCACGGAACAGGATTTTCTTGCGCTCGAAAAGATCGTGCGTGATATGAAGACCACCATCGAAGAAGGCGGCGAAGGCTTCCGCGATCTTGATTTGAGCTTCCATATTACGGTTGCGGCGGCCTGCAACAACGAGATTTTGACCGAATTGCTCACCCACATCCGCTCCGGGCTGCATGAGTTGATCTCGAAGAGCCTGCTTTTGCCCGCCGGCATGGAACTGGCCTACAAGCAGCACTGCACGCTGCTGGACGCTTTGAAGAAGCGCAATCCAGGCCGGGCGCGCAATGCGATGCGCGCTCACCTGCAAGCCTTTCAGCGCGGCTACAAAGTCATCTTCCACACCCCACCCAATGAGTTTGGGGGCCGATGACGGCGCCCCGGGCGGCGGAGTGAATGGGGACGCCTCGGCAAATGGACGCCCTCGCTTGAAACGCCCGGCGCTTCCGTCCAATCCGATGCGGATGGATTGATCCGGCCCTGAGCTTCGGGCCCGGATCGTCGAATTCTGACCTTCGAGTTCTGACCGTCGGTCGATGGCGCCAGGAGCAGAACCGCGAACGCCCGCCCAGCTTCAAAAGCGCCCCGGAATCTTTCCGCATCCCAAGCCGCTCCGTGTGTCGAAAGGAAACCGCGCTTCCCCAGGCACGACTGCGACTGCGACGCGCTATACTCGCTTCCAAACCAGAACCGGGATACTCCAGCCCTCGCCGGATGCGAACCACGGGCGAGGTCAATCGTCCTGATCCGGTTTTCTTTCAACGGATGCGATCCGCGCATCGCATGGTTTCTGGCCAGCGGAAATTGGATGCGGCATCAGCAAACGATTTGGAAATCTTGTGAAAATCATTGTTGCGCATAACAGATATCAACTCGGCGGCGGAGAAGATGCGGTTGTGCGGGACGAAGTGGCATTGCTTCGCCGGTACGGCCACAGCGTGCACCTGATGGAGCAGGACAACGACGCCATCAACGGGTTGAGCGGCAAGATGATGGCAGCCGCATCGGTTTTTTATTCCTCTTCTTCGCGGGCTCGCATGAAACAGGCGATCGGCGATTTTCACCCCGATCTGGTCCACGTCCACAACTGGTTTCCGATGCTCTCGCCGTCGGTTTTCATGGAAGCCGATCGCTCCGGAATCCCTACCGTCCAGACCCTGCACAACTTCAGGATGCTTTGCGCCAACGCGCTGCTCTACCGCAATGGCGCAATCTGCACCGATTGCCTGGGAAAGTCACTGCCGCTCGACGGCGTGGTTCACGGATGCTATCGCGGCAGTCGAACGGGAAGCGCCGTCGTGACGGCCGCATACGGCCTTCATCGTCTCCTTCGTACCTGGGACTGCGTGGATTTGTTCATCGCTGTTTCGGACTTCGAGCGCGAAATTCTGATTCGCGGCGGTTTGCCCGCTGAAAAGGTTGTGGTAAAACCGCACTTTATCGGCTCGGATGCCTTGCACGCCGATGGAAACCCGGAAGACGCGGCGCTGTTTGTCGGTCGGCTTTCGCCGGAAAAGGGAATCGGAATGCTGCTCGCGGCCTGGAATTCCAGGCGGATTCCCCTTCGCCTGAGAATCATCGGCGACGGACCCCTGGCGGACGAAGTGCGTTCGAGCGCCGCGCGCAATTCCGCCATCGAGTACCTGGGCGCGCTTCCGCCCGATGCCGTCTACCGCGCGATGGCAAAGGCGAGATTTCTTGTCTTTCCGTCGGATTGCTTCGAGACCTTCGGGCGCACGATCGTCGAGGCGTTTTCCCAGGGAACGCCGGTGCTGGCGGCCGATCTGGGCGGCGTGCCGGAGCTGGTCGAGGAGGGCGTAACCGGCTATCGCTTCGCGGCCGGCGATGCCGAGGCGCTCGCGGCCGGCACGCGCCGCTTTCCCGCCAGCGGCGATTACCAGCGGATGCGCCAGCGGTGCCGCGACCTGTTCCTCGGCAAGTTCACGGCGGAGATCAACCACAACCTGCAAATGGAGATCTACGCCAAGGCAATCGCAGTTCGCCGGCGGCGCGGGAAAAATCCCTGAGCGAAGCGGCGATCCGCCCCAATACTATAGATGTAGATTGAAGATTCCGGAGGGAGCAGGGGGCTTCAGCCTCCTGAAAATGGGCCGAATATCGGGGCCTTCAGGCCCGGATCAGGGCACTACCAAGCAAGTACCACTGTAGTACGAACCGAAGCGGTGATCCGCGAAGGCTCTCGCCGTCGCCGCCCGGGATTCATCCGCTCGAGGCGGCCGCGCACTCCCCCACAACCGCTTCCAGTTGGCGCAGCGTATAACCGGCTGGCCGCGACCCCTGGCGCGTGCAATCGAATTCCAGCTGCCGGAGAAGATACGCGGCAGCCAGTGGCGCGAATAACTCCGGGTCCAGATCCATGCGGCGGAAGTACTCCGCGCAGATGGACCGGGCGCGAATCGCCCGATAACCGCCGGCCTTTTCGCCGAAGAGGCGGTCGTCGTTGAACTGAAAATGCAGCAGGTCGTAGGCGGGCAGTCCCTCAAATTCAGCCCACTCCCAATCGACGAGAACATAGCCCCGGCTGCGATTCTTGCGCATATTCCATGGCGCCAGGTCTCCGTGCACGAGCACCGTGGGCACGGAGATGTTCCGGTCCAGGCAGCCCAGGGAGCGGTCAAGCAGATCGGGCGCCATCCGATCCAGCCGCGCCTTGAATGGGCTGAGACGCCGTGCCATTTCCGCAGCGAAGGCCGACAGGCTCGTCGAGCCGCCGCTCCGGGGAAGTTGGCAGAGAATCTCCATGTATTCCGGCCGGAATCCGCGACCCGGCATCGCGCCCTCCACGTATTCCTGCGCCGCCGCGCGCAGTTCGGGGTGAACCGACAGCAGCCTGGGCGCCCAGGCAAACGGCTCCAGCCTGCCGAGAGTCTCGGCCTCGTGCAGCAGGCTCGCCCCGCCCCCTTGTGTCAGTCCGACCTTGAGCACCGCGGCGATGCGATGCGCGTCGGCTGGGAGCGTGTCGGGGAGCAGGAACGCAATCAGCTTTCGGTCCGGGGACGGGTTGCCGACCAGCATCACCATCTCCCCAAACCGGGATTGGATGCCGCATCGTTCAAACCAGCGCAAGGCTCCGCTGCGGGAAGTGGCCACCGTTGTCACCGAAGGAACCAGCCGCAACAGGCTCGTGCGCGCGGCCATGCGCAGGCCAAACCATTTCACGCGGCTGGACAGATCGTAGGGATGCCATGCGCTCAAAACCGATGCCGCGCCGCGCGAGCGCTCCGGAATCAGCCAGCGCGGCCCGCTGTTGCCGGGAATGACAAGATAAGTCCTCCGCTCGTCGCCCGCGCCGTGGCAACTCACGCCCAGCGCATCCAGAATCTCTCGAACCGCAAGCTCCGCATGAGGAGCAGTGAGTCTCGTCGCCATCTTCACTCACCATACGCCCAGGCTCAAACGGCTTCCTGCGCAAACGCCGGCTCCGCTCCCAGCCGCTTGGCCTGTTCCTCGCCGTCCAGCACGCGGAAGACCCCTTCGGCCAGAGCCTGCAATTCATCCTCGCCCGGATAAATTCGGATGGGCGCAATCCAGTCCAGGCTATCGCGTAGCGACGCCACCATCCTCTCCGAATAGGCCATGCCGCCCGTCAGCAGCACGGCGTCCACCCTGCCCTTGAGCACCGCCGCCATCGCCCCGGCTTCCTTGCAAATCTGATGGACCAGTCGCCTCGAAGACCAGCGCGGCCTCGCCGTCGCCGGCGTCGATGCGCCGTTCCACTTCGACCAGATCGCGCGTGCCCAGGTAAGCGAAGAGGCCGCCGTCGCCGAAGACATGGCGGTCGAAGTTGCTTCCTCGGTATATTTGCCGCTGAAGCAGAGCTTCACCAGCGCCCGCACCGGCAGCCCTCCGCTGCGGTCAACGCCAAACGGGCCTTCCTCGATGGAATTGCTGTCGATCATCCGTCCGTCGCGGTGAGCCGAGACGGTGATTCCGCTGCCCAGATGCGCGACAATAAGCCGCAGTGCCTGGTAACGCGCGGCCCTGCTCACGCGCAAACCGTCGCGCCACAGCCTTGGTATTCAGGGCGTGGCCGACCGAGGTGCGCTGGACGAGCGGTGAGCCTGTGGGACGCGCGCACGGCTCCCACTCGTCCACTGTCACCGGGTCCACAATATAGGCGTTCACCCCGGCCGCCTGGGCGAAGCGCAGCGCCAGCAGCGCGCCCAGGTTCGATGCGTGCTCGCCCGCGCCGCGCCAGCGCGCAGCTGCTTCCACCATCGCTGTCGTCCACCAGATAGGTGCCGCACGACAGTCGGCGGCAGCAGCCCGCCCCGGCCGGCCACCGCGGCAAACCCGCCGCCCGCGTAACCGGCCTCCTCTAGCGCCTGCTCAATCAGCCCGGCGCGATAATCCAGCCGCGCCAGCATCGGTTGTCCGCTGAATCGCGCCAATTCCTCATCCCCGTGCCGGATGGTGCGCACCACTCGGCGCCGTCCCGCGTGTACACTCCAAACTTCGTGGAGGTCGATCCGGGGTTGACGACCAGCACGCGGCTGTTTTTGTTCATCAAGCGTCGTTCCTCCCAAGGCCAAGACGAGTTTACCTTGTCCGCTGCGCTCCACCATCAGTTGCCCGGGTTGCCGGAAGATAGCCGGCTGAAAAAACAGAACTTCCGGAGAGATTTCGTCCACCGAACCGGATATTTTCTGTTCGCCAACTGATTCCGTGCTATACTCTATTCAATCGTAGAATTCGATCTGAAGTTCTTGCCTGTTCCGGTAACCGCCTACTCGCAAACTTCCACATTGCGTTCGCGGTAAATCAGCATCGAAGGAGTATATACACAATGGAAACAGGCACAGTCAAATGGTTTAATGACGCCAAGGGTTTTGGATTTCTGAGCCGTGAAAACGGCGAGGACGTTTTCGTTCATCACACCGCCATCCAGTCGAACGGCTTCCGTTCACTGCAGGAGGGCCAGCGCGTCCAGTTCAACGTGACCAAGGGCCCCAAGGGTTGGCAGGCAGAGAACGTTCAGGTTATCTAAGGGTTACCCCCTTTTGACCAGTTCGGTTTCAAAGAAAAAGGACGGCATCGCTGCCGTCCTTTTTCTTTGCCTGCCGTAAGTTATTCGTTCGGCGCGATGCGCGGTCCGGGCAGAATCTCCAGCCCGCGCGCGCAGAGATTTATGCAGCCGGCTTCAGGCTCTTGACACTCACCTGCGGAGCCGCCGGGTGAAGATTTGCCCTGGGCGTATCGTGGGTGCCTAAATATTGCAGTACATCGTTGATCGAATCTTCAAAGCGCGAGCCGGTTTTATGGGTGGCTTTTACCCCTTTGGCGACTAATTGGCAGACTTCAAAGCGGTTCATTCCCTGCGCGAGCGCGCGGTGAATCTTGTCGGAACGCATGACGGACTCCGGTCAACAGGTGATTGTTGCGTGGGTTGCGGAGCTCGTCTGGAGCGGTACGGACGGCAGGAGCCGAGCAGGCCTTTTTCGGTTCAAACAGCAGTTCTGAAGTTCAGGTCTATCTCCATTGTACGCTGGAATTGGCTCTCGAACGCCGCTACTTTCATGCACCCCTGCCGCTTTCGCCGACGCCGAAATCCCTGTTATTCTATGGGTCACGTCCACCCGATTTGCGGGAAACCCTGAAGAGATTGCAGCGAAAGAGGTTACAAGTGGCAGATACCACCAAGATTGAAGACAAGCAGGAACGGAAGAAACTGAAGCGCGCCGCCCGCAAGAAGGCCGCTCCCAAGGCCAAGCGGACCGAGCCGCGCGGCTCGAAGAAAAAGAAGGTCAAGAAGCTGGCGCGCGGCGTTTCCAAGCGTTAACAGTTCGCCCGCAAGAACACTGGGTTTCCGGTCCGGAGCGCCACGGGGTGCGTCTGGACCGGAGGCTCATTTCGCGTTTCCGATCCAGATCGGCGCTTTCTTTTTCTGCCCCTTTCTCCGGTTCCGAACGCATCCGCTTCATCGCTCCATCTGGAAACACCTCGTCTTTTTCAATGCCGGGGAGGCATCCTGAACCGGGGAAACTTTCCTTGGCCCCGAGGACTCTGCAATTCACAGGTTCCCGCCGCGCGCGGGATGAGGAGGACCGTCCTGCTCAGACAACTTGTTGCCCGCAAGTCCATCGATAAGTTGATCCAGGAGTCGGAAGAGCCCGAGCACTCCCTCAAGAAGACCTTGGGGCCATGGTCGCTGACCGCGCTGGGCATCGGAGCGGTCATCGGCTCCGGCATCTTTACCGTCATCGGCACCGCCATGGCCGGCCAGAAGTTCGATGTGCCGAGCGTTGAAAACACCCCGCTGCTCCACTACCTGATTCAGCACACGGCGCTCGCCGGACGGCCCGGAGCCGGACCGGCGCTGGCGCTTTCGCTGGTTCTGGTGGCCATCGTCTGCGCCTTCACCGGCCTTTGCTACGCCGAACTGGCCTCCATGATCCCCATCGCCGGCTCGGCCTACACCTACACCTACGCCACGCTGGGCGAACTGGTCGCCTGGATCATCGGCTGGGATCTGATCCTCGAATACGCCTTCAGCAACATGAGCGTCAGCGTCGGACTTTGCCGCCCACATCGTCGATCTGCTCGACTGGTTCGGCCTCCACCCGCCGGCCAAGTGGATCTCGCCCGCCTATCTGCCCACCGGCCTGCAGGATTTCGCCGGCAACGACATTTACAAGTCCGGCTGGCACTTCGGCTTCAACATTCCCGCCTTCCTGGTGGTCATGTTCCTCACCGTCCTGCTGGTGCGCGGCATCCGCGAGTCGGCCCGCGCCAACAACGTCATGGTGCTCGTCAAAATGGCCGCCATCCTGGTCTTCATCTTCGCCGCTGCCAGCTTCATCAAGCCCCACTACTGGCATCCCTTCATGCCCAACGGCTGGACCGGCGTGCTCACCGGCGGCTCCATCATCTTCTTCTCCTACATCGGCTTCGACTCCGTCTCGACGGCCGCCGAGGAGTGCAACGACCCGCAGCACGACCTGCCCTTCGGCATTCTGGCCACGCTGCTGGTTTGCACCGTCCTCTATGGCGCGCGTGGCCCTGGTGCTCAGCGGCATCGTGCCCTGGCAATCGGTCATGGGCGACGCGGCCCCGGTGGTCAACGCGCTCAAGCGGCTCTCGCTGATGCCCGGCGGCGGCAACCTGGTCTGGATTCGGCTGGTTGTCCTCATCGGCGCGCTGCTGGGCATGATCTCCTCCATCCTGGTCTTCCAACTTGGCCAGGCGCGCGTCTGGTTCGCCATGAGCCGCGATGGCCTGCTGCCTACGGTCTTCAGCCGCATCCATCCCAAGTTCCGCACCCCCGCCGTGGCCACCTGGGTGGCCGGCTTCGTCGTCGGCGTCCCCGCGGGCCTGCTGGACATTGGGACGGTTTCCAATCTCTCCAACATCGGAACGCTTTTCGCCTTCGTGCTCGTCTCCATCGCCGTCCTCATCCTTCGCTATCGCGAGCCGGAGCGCCATCGCAGCTTCCGTGTTCCCTTTGGCCCGCTCTTCCCGGTTCTGAGCATCATCTTCTGCACCGTGCTGATGATGGGCCTGGAAGTGCTGACCTGGATGTCCTTCTTCGCCTGGCTCCTGATCGGCCTGGCGATTTACTTCCTCTACAGCCGTCATAGGTCCGAGTTCGCCGGGCTGTAGGGGTACGGGCTTGAGCCATGAAGGGTAGGAGCTTTTAATTGTGAAGGGTATGGGCTTCAGCCCGTACATCAACAGCCGGAAAAGGAAAGGGCTTCAGCCCTTGAGGGTGCCTTGGCGGGGTGCCCCCAGTTCCAGCCAACTCAAAATGAATGGCTGTCCCATCCCGGCGGCGTTCTTGTTTTTGTCGCCAGTATGGAATACCCCGCATCCTGCAAACCCCTTACTAGGGCTGCCGGGAGCGGCGCTCTGCCTTGACGGGGCGCGAATCGGGAGCCCCGACACGGCGATCCTTCTTCGTTCCTCTTTTGCCCTTCGCCTCAGCCTGCGCCGGTGCGGCAGAGGCATCGCCGGGCGCGGGGCAAGGCTCGATTGCCGTGCTGGCTGTCCCTGCATCCGCATCGAGAGGTTCCTCGCCGCTGGTCAGCAGTTTATTCAGAGTCGGCAGCGACATGCGGTTCGATTCCACATAGTCCACACCCACGACCGTCAGCGTGAAGTCGGAGTTGTCCGCGCGGGCGACATAGCCTTTTTTCTGCAGATACCAGGTCGTGAAATCCAGATAATCGCGCGGAAATCCCATGCGCCTTTCGACTTTGCTCAGCGAAACTTCCGGAGCGAAGGGAGTGGTGCGGCGCTGGATATAAAGCAGCGCCAGCACCGCCAGCCGCCGGTTCAACTCGCCCTCGATGTCGTCCATGAAATCAATCGAAGTGGAGAGCGGAGCCGTTTCCTGCGCTCCTTCACGAACCCCATCGTATTCGGTGCGCCGCACCGGATCGGACAACACATCGTAGGCTTGCTTCAGCTGAATGAACTTTTCAGCATTGCCGGTCGTCGGGTTGTCCGGATGATAGCGGGAGGCCAGAAAATGAAATACGCGGCCGATCGTTTCAGGCTCGGCCTCCGGGCTGATTTGCAGAAACCCATAGTAGTCTGCTTTCGTCATCTCGATCGGCGCATCCTTTCCGGAAGAGAATTTTACGAATTCTAGCACTCTTGCCGGACGCTGAAAGCCCCGGCGTCCACGGTTGACCAGCGCAGGCGGCTGCCCCACCCCCCCGTCCAATCCAAAATGGAATGGGTGTCAAAATGAATCGGCGCCTAAACGGATGCGCGCGAAATTGGATGGGTGCCCCATCCTTGCGACATTCTTGTTTTTGTCGCAAGGGTGGGATAGCACGAACCAACATTCGCGACTGCCCTGGCTTTTGAAACATAATCAAGATAGGTCAGCGGCCTAAAGAAGGATTTTTAGCCGCCGATACAATT
>CAWBHO010000158.1:0-4767 GCA_963788415.1 uncultured Acidobacteriaceae bacterium
TGATCGGGCTCATCATCGGTCAGAATCTGCCAGACTCGCCTTGTTGAAGGCTACCAACTCAGAGGGGTTGTGTCAAAAATTCGAGGGATTTCCGCGTATTCCATCCGCAGACCAGGCCGGCAACAGCGGCGGCGGGGAGCGTCTCGGATGGCCTGGGCTCCTCCAGCTCAGGCGCGGCTGGCCGGAAAAGGCCTGACCACGTGCGCAGCCGCTTGAGGAAGTCGGCCGGGCAGCAATTTTTTTGCGTCAATCCGCCGCCTCCAAGCGTCAGAATACAGACAGCGATATTGAATTTATTTTCCAGAGGATAGCTCTGCGCCTTGTGACCGGGCATCCTGCATGGAAGCCATGGGTGCCGTCAACAACAAGTCCGCCCCACCGCCGAGCAAATGCGGCCCGCGGATCCTGGAAGTCCGGGTTAATTTCGAGCTGAATTTTGGACCGAAGATTGCTTTGAGCAGAGATGTGAGGAAGAACGCCTTGAAACGGATGCTTGGAATCAGTTGTATTTTCCTTGTTGGGTTGGTAGCGACAGGCTGCCAGAAGAAGCCGTCTGCTGCGACCGCGGCTGGCCAGATGCAGGCGATGCCGGTCCAGACGGCGACAGTCGCGCTCGCCCCGGTGCCGCAGTCGAGCGAATACGTGGCCACCATCAAGTCGCGCCGCTCGGCAACCATGCAGCCGCAGGTGAGCGGACAACTGACGCAGATTTACGTCCGCTCCGGCGACCACGTGAAGTCCGGCCAGGCGCTGATGGAGATCGACCCACGGCAGCAGATGGCTACGGTGGCCTCGCAGCGCGGCACGGAGCTGCAAAAGAAGGCGCTCTACGACTACAACACGGTCGAAGTCGAGCGGCAGCGCAAGCTGTTTGACGCGGGCGTAACCAGCCGCGACGCCTATGACCAGGAACGCCAGGCGTACGAGAACGCCAAGGCGGACTACCAGTCGGCCGCAGCGCTGACCCGGACGCAGCAGCAGCAGTTGGCCTACTACACCATCCGCGCGCCTTACAACGGAGTGGTGGGAGACATTCCGGTTCACGTGGGCGACTACGTGACGCCTGCCACCCTTCTGACCACGGTCGACGCAAATAAGGATCTGGAAGCCTACATCTACGTGCCCACGGAGCGCGCCGGGCAGGTGCGCCAGGGGCTGGATGTCGAACTGATGGACAACGCCGGCCATGTGGTCGACAAAACCAGGATCGATTTTGTCTCCCCACAGGTAGACAGTACATTGCAGGGTATTCTGGCGAAGGCCCCGGTCCACGCCGCCCCTGAGTTGCTGCGCAACGAACAGATGATCAAGGCGCGCGTCATCTGGAGCACCTCTCCGATGGCTGTGGTCCCGGTGCTGGCGGTCACCCGCCAGGGCGTGCAAAGCTTCGTCTTTGTGGCCCAAGAGCAGGACGGACATTTTGTGGCCCGCCAGACTTCGATCACGCTGGGCGATACCGTGGGCAACAGTTATGCGGTCACTTCGGGACTGAATGCGGGCGATCGGGTGATTGTCTCCAGCACCCAGTTTCTGGTGAACGGGATGCCGGTTATGCCGCTGGGCGGGCGATGAAGAATATAGGATAGCGGCGCACGGAGAAGGCGTCCGGCTCTGCCACGCACCGCTCAGAAGGACAGCGGGAACGCGGCATGGGCGCCGGCGAATCCATGCAAACAGGACGAGTACGCCGAGGGCGCCTTGAACCAGGGTTGGCGGATCAGCAGGCGGCTGCGGCGAACAGTACTCGGGGCACGCGGAATTTTCGAAAGGAAGGCAACTTTTGTTTGTTGATTTCTTTATTCATCGGCCGGTTTTTGCGACGGTTTGCGCACTGCTGATCATTCTGGCCGGCGCGGTCTGCATTCCCAACCTTCCGGTGTCCATGTACCCGACGCTGGCTCCTCCAGAGGTTTCGGTAAGCAGCGGCTACACCGGCGCCAACGCCGAGACCGTCGAAAAGGCCGTCACCATTCCGCTCGAAGAGTCCATCAACGGCGTCGAGGGGATGCGCTACATCAGCTCTTCGAGCACCAACAGCGGCGACAGCAACATCACCGTCACCTTCCAGACCGGCTACAACCTGGACATCGCCGCCGTCGATGTCCAGAACCGCGTTTCCAGCGTTACGGGACGGCTGCCGGCGGCGGTCAACGCGAGCGGCATCAGCATCTCCAAGTCCAGCTACAACTTCGTCTTCGGCGCCGGATTTTATACGCTCGACAACCGCTACTCGCCGGAGTTTATCTCCAACTACCTCGATGTTTACGTAAAGGACGCCCTGAAGCGCGTGCCTGGCGTGGGCGATGTGATCATCTTCGGCGAGCGCAAATACGCCATGCGCGTGTGGCTGGACCCGGTGCGGCTGGCCGCTCGCGGGCTGACGGCCACTGACGTGGTGAATGCGTTGACCGAGCAGAACGTGGAGATTCCCGCAGGCCAGCTCGGCCAGCCGCCGGCCAACCCCAAGCAGGCTTTTGAAATCCCGGTGCAGGTCGTGGGCCGGCTCACCAGTCCGCAGGAGTTTGACAATATCGTCGTCAAGAACTCCTCCGACGGGCTGGTGCTGCTCAAGGACGTGGGCCATGCGGAGGTGGGCGCCGAGGACTACAGCAGCACTCTGAAGTACTCCGGCCACGAAGCGCTGGGCATCGGCGTCGAGCAGCTCTCGAACGCGAACGCACTCGACGTGGACCGGCTGGCCAAGGCCGAGTTGGCCAAGCTTGCGGAAGACTTCCCGCCGGGCCTGCAATACGCCATCGCCTTCGATTCGACCACGGTAGTCGGCGACTCCATCCGCGAGGTGCTGTGGACCCTGGGCATGGCGATCCTCATCGTCATTACCGTTATTTTCCTGTTTCTGCTGGATTGGCGAGCCACCATCATCCCCGCGGTCACCATACCTGTTTCGCTCATTGGCACCTTCGCCTTTATCAAGATCTTTGGCTTCTCCATCAACTCGCTCACGCTGTTCGGAATCACGCTGGCCACCGGGCTGGTGGTCGACGACGCCATTGTGGTCATCGAGAACGTGCAGCGCCACATCGCCATGGAGCATTCCGATCCACACCAGGCCACCTCGCGCGCCATGGGCGAGGTGACCAGCGCGGTGATCGCCACATCGCTGGTGCTGATCGCGGTCTTCGTACCGGTTTCGTTCTTCCCGGGCACCACCGGCATCCTCTACCGGCAGTTTTCACTCACAATCGCTTTCGCCATCGCCATCTCGGCCTTCAACGCGCTGACGCTTTCGCCGGCTTTATCGGCTCTGTTCCTGCGCGGCGAGGAGGACCGTCCCAAGCAGCTCGATTTCCTGCACATTCGCCCCGTCTCGCGCGCCTTTGCCGGCTTCATCCACGGGGCCGACGCATCGATCACCTGGCTGGCGAGCAACTATGCAAAATCCATTCATGCCGCGCTCAAGCTGCGCTACCTGCTGCTGGTCGTCTTCTTCGCCGGCCTGGCGGCAACGGTGCTGGATTTATCGCCACGTTCCCACTGGCTTCATTCCCCAGGAAGACCAGGGCTACCTGATGGTCATCGTGCAGGCCCCGCCGGGCTCTTCGCTGGCCTACACCAATGCGCTGGCCGACCGCGCCGATGCCATCATCGCACAAAATCACGATATTGCCGGCTCGTTCTCGGTCATGGGATTCAGCTTTACCGGCAGCGCCGCCAACGCCGGCCTGATGTTTGTCGCCACCAAGCCCTCCGATCAGCGGCGCGGCAAGGGGCACTCGGCCGCCGACATCGTGGCCGACCTTGCGCCCAAGCTGCAAGGCCTCATGTTTGCTCCCAATGGCGGTCTGGTGATGATGATTCAGCCGCCCGCCGTGCAGGGCGTGGGCAGCTTTGGCGGCTTCCAGTTCATGCTCCAGGATCAGGGCGGCAACACGCTCACCGATCTGGACCGCGTGGCCCACCAGATCGTTGCATCCAGCGGCGGGCGCAAGGATCTGACCGGACTGTTCACTACCTTTTCGGCCAACGATCCTCAGGAGCTGGTCACCATCGACCGCGAGAAGCCCAAGGCCATGGACGTTCCGCTCTCCCAGATCACGGATACTCTCGGCGTCTTCATGGGTTCGGAATACATCAACGACTTCGACTACAACAACCGCACCTACCGCGTCTACGTGCAGGCCGATCAGCCCTTCCGCATGTCGGCCGGCGATCTGCGCAGCTACTACGTTCGCTCCGGCTCGGGCCAGATGGTGCCGCTCGACAACCTGGTCAAGATCACCCCCAGTTCAGGTCCGCCGGTCATCAACCATTACAACCTGTTCCGTTCGGTCGAGATCGACGGCTCGCCCGCCCTTCACCTCCATCCCCGTCATTGGCTACAAGATACATCTCCTGGTACCCGGCTTGATAGCAGAATTGGTTGAACGCATATTGTGCCCTTTATCTCTGCCGGGAATCAAAATCTGGCCTATTGGATTACCGTCTTTATTGAATACCAGATATCTGCCCTGGTCGTAGATCGCCACATAAACGTTGCCCTCGCTGTCAACGCGCATCGAGTCGGGACCGAGACAGCCGGTGAAACGATAGGGTATTGACGTGCCAAACGGAGCAATAGTAGTTGCGTCAGTCAGCGACACCCTGAACAACCTGTTCCCTGCCGTTTGGTCTGTCCAGAGGGTTTTTCCATCGGGACTCAGCGCAACACCGTTGGCAATAGCCATATTAGGCAAAACAGGAGTAATAGTTTTATAATCCGGCGGCGAAACATAATAAACTCCGCCTGTGGGATTAGTTGCACTGCAG
>CAWBHO010000159.1:0-28957 GCA_963788415.1 uncultured Acidobacteriaceae bacterium
CTTTAGCTGCTTCGCCTGCGCGCGGATCAATGTTTGCACCTGGTCCAGAACGGCGCGGAGATCATTCACTGAAAACGGCGTTGCATCCGTTGCAGCGCCCACCGCCGGGGCGCCTCCGCTCTGTGCCGGAGCTAGCTGCGGCATCATGCCAAGAACCAGAAGAAATCCCGTCAATCTGCGTGCCATGGCGCTCCCTGAATGCATGCGTCCGGGTTTGTGGCGGATAGGGAACGCGCCGCGCCGGATCGAGCATTGGTTTGAATTGCCGTTCTGTTTACGAAAGAAAAATCAGCCGCGGAAGGAGGATGCGCAACATCGACAAGCGCAAAGAGGCGCCGTTTCTGGCCTGCTCATCGAGCGGCCAGAGTTATCAATCGCGTGCGCGGGGTTAGGTGCGGAGACGGGCATCCATGATTCACAAAAACCGTGTGTGTGCTTGCTTGAGAAAGAGAAAACGCGGGTCGGCCAGCGGGCGCTAGCGGGAACAGCAACAACACACGAGTTTGATCAGGAAGGCTTTCATCTTGGGAGCAACTCTGTTTTTTCAACGTAAACGACACTCGGATTCTTGTCAACAGGCGCAACTTGACTTTTTTTCGCCCTGCCCGTACGATCCGTTTATGAACGGTATGCCTTGTTGTCGCCTTTGTACGCTGCTTCGCGCGCGCAGGTGACCCTGGTCTAAAGTTCAGATTGAAATCCACGGTTTCCAACTGCCCGCGATACAGCTCTAGCTGCCGCGGGCTTTCTATTTTTATGCGGAGGGAAAAAATGACACAAGAGCTTCAAAAGAAGGAAACAAATGCCCAACGCGCGGAACGCTTGAAGCGTGAAAAGAACCCGTGGGAGGCCTTTGATGAGGTACGCGCCTTTGCTCGTCAGGGGCGCGCAAGCGTGCTGCCCGAGTGGGCTTCCACCTATTTCAAATGGTGGGGCATCTATACCCAGGGCGATGGCGCGGGCGCTACCGGCGGCAAAGGCGGAGAGGGGCTGATGTCGGATTACTTCATGATGCGCATCGGCATTCCCAACGGCATCCTTTCCTCCGGACAGCTTCGCGTCATCGGCGCGCTGACGCGCAAATACGCGCGCAATCTGGCCGACATCACCGTGCGCCAGAACATTCAACTGCACTGGCTCACGATCGAATCTCTTCCCGAGATCGTGGATGCGCTGGAGGAGATCGGGCTCTCTCCGAAAGGAGCCTGCGGGGATGTAGTGCGCAACGTGACCGGCTGTCCGCTGGCCGGCGTGGCGGCCGATGAGCTGATCGACTCCTCTGCGCTGGCCATCGAAATGGCGCAGTTGCTGACGGCCAATCCAGAGTTCTACAATCTGCCGCGCAAATTTAAAATTTCAATTACCGGCTGCCCCACCTGGTGCAGTTATCCGGAGATCAACGACATCGGCTTTACTCCGGTGAAGGGTTACGGTCAGGTGGGCTACTCGCTGCGCGTCGGCGGAGGGCTTTCAAAGGAGCCGCATCTTGCGGTTCGCCTGGATGCATTCGTCCTCCCGGATCAGGCGGTGCGTGTGGCCCGCGCTGTGGCGGAAATCTTTCGCGATCAGCAGGAGTTGCGCGAAAACCGCAGCCAGGCGCGTCTCAAGTATCTGTTCCTCAAGCAGGGATGGACCCCGGAGAGTTTTCTGGCCGAACTGCAATCGCGGCTCGGCTTCAAGCTGCAGCCCGGTGTTGCAGAGCAGGTTCCCGACGACATCTATCGCGATCACGCAGGCATTCACCCGCAACGCCAGCCGGAGTTGAGTTACGTGGGCGCATCGGTGCTGCGGGGCAGGCTGACGGGCGAGCAGTTAGAGGCCGCCGCCCAACTGGCCGAGCGCTTCGGCACGGGCGGGTTGCGCGCCACGGTGTCGCAGAATCTTCTCTTCATCGATATTCCCAACCGCAAGACGGCCGAGTTAGCGCGGGAGTTAGGCCAGATCGGCCTTCAAGTCGAAGGCTCTCCGTTTTGGCGCGGCGCTGTCGCCTGCACCGGTACGGAATTTTGCAAGCTGGCAATCACCGAGACCAAGGGCTTTACCCGCTGGGTGGTGGATCAACTCGAGGAGCGGCTGCCGGAGTTCGATCAACAGCTCAGACTGCATGTGACCGGCTGCCCCAACAGTTGCGGCCAGCACTGGATCGCCGACATCGGCATCGAGGGGAAAAAGATCAAGCAAGAGGGCCAACTCATCGACGCCTATTATTTTTGTCTCGGCGGTGCGGTGGGCCAGCACGCCTCGATCGCCCGCCCCGTGGGCTATCGCTGCCCCGCGCCGCAGGTTCCTGAATCCATCGAGCGGCTGCTTCGGGATTATCTCGCCAGCCGCTTGCAGGACGAAAACCTGCGTGCCTGGTTCCTGCGCCACACCAACGACGAACTGCGCGCCCGCCTGGCCGGAGAAGAGCTGGCGGCCGTGGAGCGCGATCTGCCCACGGGCCATGTACCGCATGAGCTGGCGGCCGATTGATGAGGAGGAAGCGATGAGCTTGCTGCCGATTTTTCTTAAACTCGAAAACCGCCCCGGCCTGCTGGTGGGCGCAGGCTCTGTCGCTCTGGAAAAAATCTCCAGCCTGCTGAAGACAGGATTGCGGCTGCGCGTGGTGGCGCCAAAAGCCAAGACCGAAGTCCGGCAACTTGCCGCCGAGGGCAAGCTCGAATGGGTGCGGCGTCCGTTCGATCTCTCCGACCTCGATGGCAACTTCCTGGTCATCGCCGCGACCGATTCCGCCGAGCTCAACGCCGCGATTTATCGCGGCGCCGTCGAACGCGGCATTCTGGTCAACAGCGTGGACGACCCACCTCACTGCGATTTCTACTTTGGGTCGGTGGTCGAGCGCGGCAAGCTCCAGGTGGCCATTTCGACAGCCGGCCAGAGCCCCGCCGCAGCGCAGCACCTGCGCCGCGAGATCGACGAGCAGTTGCCCTCGGATCTGGGCGTATGGCTGGATGATCTGGGAAGCCTGCGGCGCGAGGTTCTTGCCATTCATCCTCGGGGCGAGGCGCGCAAAACGTTGCTGCATCGGTTGGCCCAACGGCAACTCTGCGACGCAGCTACTTGCCCCGCGCGCCAGATGGCCCTTGCGCCTATCGAGAGCGAAACTAGAACGGCGAAGGCAAAAGTCTATCTGATGGGAGCGGGGCCGGGAGACCCGGATCTGCTCACCGTCAAGGCGTTGCGCCTGCTTCAATCGGCCGAGGTGATTCTCCACGACGACCTGGTTCCGCAGGCGATTCTTGGCCTTGCGCCGTTCGGCGCTGAAATCGTCAACGTCGGCAAGCGTTGCGGCACGAAGAACATCACGCAAGAGCAAATCAACGAGCTGATGGTGCGGCACAGCCTGGCGCGGCGCAGCGTCATTCGCCTCAAGAGCGGAGACCCGCTGATCTTCGGCCGCGCTGCCGAGGAGATGGCCGCGCTGGCTGAAGCGGGCATCGCATTCGAAGTGATTCCCGGCATCAGCGCCGCATTTGCAGCGGCCGCAGCCGTCGGCTGCTCTCTTACCAGCCGTAACAGCGCCTCCAGCGTGACCTTCTCCACGGGCCATCATGCGCCGTCTGATCCCAGCGCACCGCTGCCGCGACTGAAAGACTCGACCCGCGTGGTCTATATGCCGGGCCGTGATCTGAGCCTGCTGGCGCAGCAGTGGCTTGACGAGGGACTTTCCCCGGAACTGCCGTGCGCCGTGGTTTCACGCGCCGCGCAGCCCGGCCAGCTTGTCCTTTCCACGACACTCGGCGCACTGGGCGATGCGGCTCCTTCTCCAGCGCCCAGTTTGCTGATCGCCGGTTGGGTCTTGCTGGAATCCTCTGCCGCAACTTCCCAGGTCGAAGAAGATGTTCGCCTGGCAGCCATCTGAAGAATGCACAGGGCTATTTGGAACTCCTGAGAATCCTGTTTTAGAACCGTAGGGGCGCGAAGTTCAGAGCTTCGCGAACCGATTCTCAGAGGTCACCCAAGTCGACCGGTGCATTCTTCGGGTTTCGGAAAAATGGTTCATACATGGCATCTGTGTTCACGGTTTGTCCGGCCTGGTTCGTCGTCGTCAAGGCCAGTAAATGCCTCTAAAAATGGGCAAAAACCGAAGAAAACCGGCAAATTTCCAACAAAATCTTCAAATAACTGTGGAAATCGCGGATTTCGTCTTGACTTTGCCTCCCCTGAAGCTGCATTGTAACGAACGACAGGGTTCTCCGAGCCCGCATGAATACAGGGGTTTCGTGCAAGCGTTGCCTCGGTCGCACTCCCTCCATGCGGTTCGCTTCTGGCGAAGGAAGCCCAGGCAACACAGGCGCGCCCAAGGGTACGCCCCAAAAGGAGAACAAACCATGGCAACTGGACTGACCAAGACCGCCCTGACACGGCTGCTGGCCGAGAAACTGGAACTGACCAACAAGCAGGTCGCGGGATTCCTGGACTTGCTGGCGGAGACCGCCGTCAAGGAAACCAAGAAGAACGGCGTCTTCGTGATTCCCGGCATCGGCCGCCTGGTGAAGGCGGAACGCAAGGCCCGCATTGGCCGCAACCCTCAGACCGGCGCGGCCATCAAGATCAAGGCCAAGACGGTGGTCAAGTTCCGCGTGGCCAAGGCCGCCAAGGACGTGATCGCTCCCACCAAGAAGTAGTTTTCCGCACGCACCGACGAGATGCCGTCCCCCAGACTGCAGAAGGCAAAGGGGAGAAGCCGCACAGGTTTTTCCCCTTTGCTGCGTTCCGCGCCCATTTTCATGAATGGCTCGTGTCGCGCTCCCGCCGATTTGTCCCCGTTGGAGCCGGGAATCCGCGGTATCGCCTGCAGGTTTTCCCGCTTCTGACGCGCCGGAAATCCGCGTCCATTTGTTTCTTGGAATACGCCATTGAATCCATAGGTCGATGGATGGTTGGCGGCCGTTCGGCAACGCGCATTTGGCCAGGAAGCGGAACAGAGCGAATATTTTACGACTGAGCAAAACAAGACAGACGAAGTTTCCGAGTTAAGACGACCATGAACTTAGATTAAGGGTAGATGGGCTCATGTGTGCGGAAGGTCTGTCGAACTGCTGTCGCTCTTGCTCACCTGAAGTTAGCCATCGACTGCCTCCGGTAACATTTGCATCCTTAGTCCGTCGAATCTACCGCAAGACCCTTGAGGGTAGCTGGCGGTAACGGATCAGGTAGCCCCTCCAGGCGTGGGGTATATTCAGGCGCCACGCCTGAACCTCTGTTTGTGGTTAACCGAAGCGCAACAAGCGAAAAGGAGAAACTATGTCAGAACAAGAAGTTTTAGCGGAACTGAAAACGGTTCGCGGCGATCAGAAGGCGATCCTTGATGCCTTGACCACCCTCTCCGCGAATCAGAAAGTCTTCCTGGAGGATCTGAAAAAGATTCTTCATGCGGAAGGCGTAGGAGTCTCGGGAAGAGTCATGGCCGGGATTGAATCCGAGAGGTAATGCGTGCAAAGGCATCTGGCGGGGAAGGATCAAAGCTGGATTCCGCCTCACTTTTGTCTTCCACCGGTTGCTGGCGCTTTTGGAAAAGCCAGCAACCGTAAGACCTGAAGCTCTTTCAGAGGCAATCCTGTTCCCTGCCAGCATGCTGAGACCGTCAGCCAAGTGCCCCGCAGCGAAGGGCGAGAGCGCTTCAAGACCGCCTTGGCCGTAACCCAACCTTCTTAGCATCGGAATCCCTTCCAGCATCGGTCCAAGCTCTCCTGACAAGGACCGGCCTTCCGGCGCATCGTGCGCGTTACCCGGCGACCGAGCAAAGACTATAGCTGTTCGAGCATCGGCGGCAACCATATAACTCTTTGTGTTCCATCCGCCGCGGGATTTGCCGTTGGCCGGAGGTTCGTTTTTTTAACGCGCCCGTACCATCACATGGCCGTTGACGCGCTTCAGCCCGGCGGGGCGAGCCACTTGCATCGCCAGTCCTGCGTCCATCGTCGCACGCCGGATCTGCCGGGCGTCGGCCGCGCCCAGTCGCCGGTGCCAGCGCGTCTTGCTCGACGGGTCAATCGGCCCCTGAAGCTGAAAGTGCGCCCTGCCACTGAAGTGCTGCCCGTAAGGGTTCTCAACCCAGGCGGAAATCGCGGCCTCATCGCTCAGATCATGCAATCATCAGGTCTTATTGCGGCTTTACAGGTCTTTCAGGATCGACTACTGTATTGCTATCCGAAGCTTCCCGGCTTGCAGGGCAGGAGGCGTTGGCGCCGTTGAGATTGCAGCGGCTCGGGCTTTTGAGATTGATCGCAGTGCGAAGACAGGGAAGCGAACCGGCAAGTTGTTCGGGCCCATGGCCGATTTCAAAGCATTTCCCTTCTTCGGGAAGCCGGCCATGGAATATGCGAATAGGACTTTGAAGTGTATCGATTGCGGCGCCGAGTTTGTTTTCACCGCCGGCGAACAGCTCTTTTTCCACGACAAACAGTTCAAGAACGATCCCAAGCACTGCAAAGAGTGCAAGATGAAGCGCCTCCGTGGCGGAGCGCGGGTGAACTCGGAAACCCGGACTCGCTGTGCCGTCTGCGGCGAGGAAACAACCGTTCCTTTCAAGCCGACTCAAGGCAGGCCGGTGCTCTGCCGCGCCTGCTTTCAGCAGCACAAGCAGCCGGCAAATGCCGCACCCGCTGCGGGGCAACCCATTACGCCGCACCCGGAGCAGCAGTTCTCGAACCGGGACTAGGGCTTTCTCTTCAGGGCGCGATGGCCGATGTCGCGCCGGTAGTACATTCCGTCGAAGTGAATCAGCGCCATGGCCTCGTACGCCAGAGCCAGAGCCTCTTCGAGCGAGCTAGAGGCGGCGGTCACGCCCAGCACGCGTCCTCCCGCGGTGAGCACTTGACCCTCGGCCAGCGACGACCCGGAATGAAAGACCTGAACGCCCGGAACCCGCGCCGCCTCGTCGAGGCCGGTCATCGGCAAGCCGGTCTTATAGCTGCCCGGATAACCCGACGAGCTGGCCACCACGCAGGCCGAGGCGCCCGGCGTCCAGCGCAGCTCGGTTTCCGACAGCCGGCCGTCGATGCAGGCCTCCAGAGCATCCACCAGGTCGCTTTCCAGGCGCAGCAGAATGGCCTGCGTCTCGGGGTCGCCGAAGCGGGCATTGAACTCCAGCACCTGCGGCCCGCGCGCGGTCATCATCAGCCCGCAGTAGAGCACGCCGGTGAAGGGCGTATCCTCGCTGGCCATGCCGTAGACGGTGGGCTCGGCAATGTGGCGCAGAATCCACTCGGTCATGCCGGCGTCGAGCATCCGGTCGGTGGAGTACACGCCCATGCCGCCGGTGTTGGGGCCGGTGTCGCCTTCGCCAATCCGCTTGTGGTCCTGGGCGGGCGCCAGCGGGACCACATGCTTGCCGTCGGCCAGGCAGAGAAAGCTGATCTCGTCGCCTTCCAGAAACTCCTCGATAAGAATGTGCTGCTCCGTCTCGCCCAGCAGCCTCCCGCTCAGCAGGTCGCGGGCCGCTTCGAGAGCCGTGGCCCGCGACTCGCAGATGATCACTCCCTTGCCGGCATGAAGCCCATCGGCCTTGACCACAATGGGAGCATGAAAGAACTCGAGAGCATTTTCCACTTCGGCGGCATCCGCGCAGACCGCGTATTTGGCGGTGGGAATATTGTGCCGCTGCAGGAAGCGCTTGGCGAAGCCCTTGCTGCTTTCGAGCATCGCCGCGGCCCGCGTGGGTCCGAAGACGCGCAAACCGCGCTCCTGAAGTGCGTCCACCACGCCCAGTGAGAGCGGTAGTTCCGGCCCCACGATGATCAGTCCCGGCTGCTCCGCCTCGGCCAGACTCACCATCGCGGCCACATCCCGCAAATCCACCGCAACGCAGCGCGCAATCTCCGCGATGCCGCCGTTGCCCGGCGCGCAGACCACCTCCGTCACCCGCTCGCTGCGCTTCACAGCCCAGGCCAGCGCGTGTTCCCGGCCTCCCGAACCCAAAATCAAGATTTTCATGATTGCGTTCCCGCTCTTTCCTGGGCCCCAATGCCCCGAAAGGTTATCTGAGCAAACCGGGCACGGGAAGTCAAACCGGAAGGGCCGGAAACGGGCAATGGACGTATAATTCTGCCATGCTGAAACGCCTTTACATCGACAACTTCCGCTGTTTCGTGAACTTCGAGTACAAGCCGGAGCGGAAACAACTGCTGCTGGGCGCGAATGGAAGTGGAAAATCGTCACTGCTGGACGCGATACGGCTGCTCAAGCGCTTCATGCACGGCATCGAAAACCCTTTCCTCGATACGACGCGGACTCGCTGGCTTACTCTTTCAGAACAGGTATTCGAGATTGAAATACTGCTTGATGGAAAGAGCTATATATATCGGGTCGAGAACCGCTTTTCTCAGGACTCGCCAGTCTCGAAGGTTCATTCAGAAAGTCTTCGGGTTTCGGGGGACCTCGTCTTTGAACAAGTGGATGGAATGATTCATTTCTTTGGCGACGGTTCCGATGCACAGTCCACTCTGCCATGGAAGATGACAAACTCATCACTTTATCTTGCACGGCTGAGCAACATTTCCGTGGATCGGTTTTTGGGGTGGATCGAGCATGTTCATTGCCTTCGCATCGACGCATACCCGGATGCAATGGCAGACACGGCAGAGGGAGAAGACACTCTTCCAGAAGACGAACTCGAAAATCTGGCCGATTGGTATCGCCACCTGGTGCAGGCGGACCCAGCAGCGAATTTGGCGACCATCAATTCGCTCGGAGAGGTCTTAGATGGATTCGTCTCGTTGCAGTTAGATCAAGTGGGAACCAGCAGCCGCATTCTGCGGGCCAACTTCAACCAAGCGGGAAAGAAGAAAATCGCATATTCTCTATCGGAGCTTTCGGACGGCCAACGTCAACTTGTCGCTTTATACATGATTTTGCACTCGCTAATTGCAAAGGGAGATACAGTCTTCCTTGATGAACCGGACAATTATGTCTCCTTGCGCGAGATTCAACCGTGGCTGCTGGCTGCTGAGCAGGCTGTGGAGGACAACAAAGGCCAACTCATTCTCATCTCCCACCACCCTGAGATTTTGAACCAATGGGCGCAAGAATACGGCCTGCGCTTCTTCCGAGAAGAGAACGGTCATGTCCGGACAGAGGAATTCAAAACCGATCCGGATGGCCTTCTGCAGCCGTCGGAGTTGATGGCACGGGGATGGGAGAATGAGTAGTCCATCTTTGGTCTACGTTCTGGCGGAAGATCAACGGCAGAAGCAATTTATTTACAGATATTTGACTACAGCTGGGCTTAATTCGCGCCAGATAACGATAGAAGTGTCCCCGTCGAGCCAGGGAAGCGGCGAGCAGTGGGTGCGGAAGAACTTTGCGCGGCAGGCGAGAAAATGCAGAGCACGGAACGTACGAGCCTCAACAGGTATGTTTGTCCTGTTGGATGCAGACAATAGGTCCGTGCAAGGCCAGCTGCGTGAACTGGATGCAGAGTTGATTGCCGAGAATCAGCCAAGATTCAACCCAGAGACGGACAAGATTGCTAGACTGATTCCAAAATGGAGCATCGAAACCTGGATTTTGTTTCTGGTCTCAAATGGAGTATCGAAGCCTTTGTTGAGTGAAGACGAGCCCTACAAAAATTCGAAGGCGGCAGAACAATGGTCGGAGTTGATTCCTAAAGCTTCGGAAATTCTCTTTGCATGGTCACGAGAAACTGCGAAACGCCCTGATAATTTGCTTGATTCACTCCAACACGCCTTGCAGGAGATTCCCCGCGCCCTTCCTGTGGGGCGATGAGCTGTCATGGTCCGGATGCGCATCAAGCCGTATTTTGAGGAAGAGGCCGAGCAGGCGCGGCGGCGCGAGCAGACGCGCGTCTACCGGCGCAACCAAGTCTTCGGGCTGGTGATCGTCGCCGCGGCGATTCTTGTGGTCTGGCTGCTCAGGACCAATCCCAAGTGGATTTTTCCGCCCGGCTGGTGGCGTCCATGAGGCGCTCCGCGCCGGAATCCGCCTGGAGTCCTGCGCGGACGGCGGGCGGCGGCTTTGCCGCAGGGACGGAAGGAGCAGCAATCGGCGGTGCGGGGAAGGCGGAGAATGTCCCGCTGGCTGTTCTTCTCCTCGGCCCCACCGGCAGCGGCAAAACAGCGCTCTCGCTCGCGCTGGGCGAGCGCTTCCGGGGCGAAATCGTCAGTTGCGACTCGGTGGCCGTCTATCGCGGCATGGAACTGGGCACGGCCAAGCCGACCATCGAAGAGCGCGCTCGGCTGCCGCATCATCTGATCGACGTGACCACTCCGGATCGGCCATTTACCGCGGGCGAGTACAGCCGCCAGGCGCGAGCCGCGCTCCGCGAAATCGCCTCGCGCGGCTGCCTGCCCATCGTCACCGGTGGGACTGGCCTCTACCTGCGCGCGCTCACCGAAGGGCTCTTCGCCGCTCCGGAGCGGCGCGAGGAAATGCGCGAACGTCTGCGCCGGAGCAGTCGGAAGCACGGGAGCGCCTGGCTGCACCGGCTGCTCCGGCGGCTCGACCCCGCCTCGGCCGCGCGCATTCATGCAAACGACGCCCCCAAGCTGATGCGCGCCATCGAGGTCTGCCTGGCGGCGCGGCAGCCGCTCTCTGCGATGCTCGCGGACCGCGAAAAAGCCCGCGATCCGCTGACCGGCTTTCGCCTGCTGCGCATCGGCCTCAACCCGCCGCGGCAGGCGCTCTATCAGCGGCTCAACCGCCGCTGCGCCGCCATGTTCACCTCCGGGCTGATCGAGGAGACGCGCGGACTGCTGGCGAGCTACGGGCCGGTGAAGGCGCTCGATTCGTTGGGGTATCGGCAGGCGCAGGCCGCGCTCGCGGGGACGTTGAGTGTCGAGGCCGCGATCGAGGCCGCTCAACAGGGCCACAGGAACTACGCCAAGCGCCAGTTGACCTGGTTTCGGCGCGAACCGGAGGTGCACTGGATTGCAGACTTCGGCGACTCTCCAGAGGCGCTGTCCGCGGCCGTCGGTCTGGTCGAGAACAGCCTCAAGGAAATTTGAAGCCGCGAGAGCCACTGCGAGCGAACAGCGAGCCGCTGGCCCCACCGCAGGTGGCAGGGTGGCATCCGCTAAACTGAACGGTGGAAGGTGGCGCGTCCGGCACTTCCGGCGCGCCCGGAATGGAGTTCCCCTTGACTGAAATGACGGCAGAGACGATCTACGACGTGGCGATCATTGGCGGCGGGCCGGCCGGCTACACGGCGGCCATTCGCGCGGCGGAGTATGGGCTGAAGGTGGCGCTCGTCGAGGCGACAGCGAAGCTGGGCGGAACCTGCCTGCATGTGGGCTGCATCCCCACCAAAGCTTTGCTCTTCAACGCCGAAATCTGGGACCATCTGCAACACGCCGCCGACTTTGGCATTCAGGGCCTCGGCACGCCCACGCTCGACTGGGCCACGGTGCTCAAGCGCAAAGACGGGATCATCGCCAAGCACGTCAAGGGCCTGGACTTCCTGATGAAGAAGCACAAGATCGCGCGTCTCGAAGGATTCGCGCGGCTCACCGGCCCGGCGCGGGAGGGAGTGCATACGGTTCAGGTGACTGCGACGGCGGGCGAAACAAGCCAGGTGAAGGCGAAAAATGTGATCCTGGCCACCGGCTCCGAGGCCAAGATGCTGCCCGGCTTGAAGGCCGGCGGACGCATCCTGACCAACATCGAGATCCTCTCGCTCCCCGAGCCGCCCAAGTCGCTCATCGTCATCGGCGCGGGCGCGGTGGGCATGGAGTTCGGCTCGCTCTTCCGCACCTTCGGCAGCGAGGTGACGATTGTCGAATTTCTGCCCCGCCTGGTTCCGGTCGAGGATGAGGAGATTTCGAAGGAGATTACGCGGCTCTTCAAAAAACGCGGCATTGATGTGAACACCGGCGCCAAAGTCGAAAAGGTCGAAGAAACCGCGACCGGCGTGAAGGTGACCTTCACCGACTCGAATGGCAAGACGCAGGTGAAAGAAGCTCAAAAAGTGCTCGTGGCCGTGGGCCGCGCCGGGCGAACGGCGGACATTGGCCTGGAAAAGACGCGCATCGAGTTGGAGCGCGGGCTGGTGAAGGTCAACGAGGCGCAGGAGACGGCCGAGCCGGGCGTCTTCGCCATCGGAGACATCGTCTTCGGGCTGCCGCAACTGGCCCACGTGGGCGCGATGAGCGGCCTGGTCGCAGCGGCCAAAATCGCCGGCCGCAACTTCCGCCCCGTGCGCCGCGACCGCATCCCCGGCTGTACTTACACCGAGCCGCAGATCGGGTCGGTGGGTTTAACGGAGGCGCAGGCGCGCGAACAGGGCCTCGAAGTGAAAGTGGGCAAATTCCCCTTCGCGGGCAACTCGAAGGCTACCATCCTAGGCTCGCACGACGGCTTTGTGAAGATCGTCTCCGAGGCCAAGTACGGCGAGATTCTCGGCGTTCATATCCTCGGTCCGCAGGCTACGGAGTTAGTCGCCGAAGCGGTCGCGGTGTTGGAACTGGAAGGCACTGTCGAGGAGATGATGTTCACCATCCACGCGCATCCCACGCTGGGCGAGAGCCTGCTAGACGGCTATGGCGCCGTGGAGGGCATGGCGATCAACGCGTGAGGCGCTTTACACCCGATCGAGCTCGGCGAACAGATCGGCAAGCACAATACGGATCGGCGTTTCAGCAATTGCCAGTTCGCCGGAGCGGGCCAGCTCCAGGCCGTCGGCTATGCCGCGATAGCCCACGCGGGCGTTGGGGTCGATGACCCAGACGTGTTCGATGCCGAAGGCGCGGTACTCGGCTGCCTTGGCTGCCGTGCGACGCAGGGTATCTTCCGGCGACTGAATTTCGATCACCAGGAGCGGCGGGCGGGTAAGGATGCGCTCCCGCGGCAAACCCGAGCGCAGGATGGTGAGGTCGGGCACGCGGAAATGATCCCGCTGCGTCTGAACGCGCTGTTCAGGGAGGCAGAGTATGCCCCACTCCGCGCGGTGGTTGTTGAAGATTGCAGCCAGAATTCCTTGCAGAAAAGCATGCTCGAACTCGCCCAAGTCGCGCTCCTCGATGACGCCGTCCACATACTCGCAGTCGTGCTCGAAGACCGTCGAAAGGTACTGCTCGACGGAGACGGGTGGGTCGAAGACGGGCTGCGTTGCCATGGAGACAGTATCCTCCAAATTCGCTGCTCTTGCTAGAGATCCGTCGATTGGCCCGCCACCAGCGCCTTGGCTTTGGCGATGAACTCGGCCAGCGGCATGGAGCCCTGGTCGCCTTTGCCGCGGGTGCGCACGCTGACCGCGCCGGCCTCCTGTTCCTTGTCGCCGAAGACCAGAATGTAAGGCGTCTTCTGGTTGGCGAAGTCGCGAATCTTGCCGTTCATCTTCTCGTTGCGGTGTGTCCACTTCCACGCGCAGGCCCGCGGCCTTCAGTTCCGCTTCGACCTTCTTCGCGTATTCGTGATGCCGCTCGCTGATGGGCACCAGGCCCACCTGCACGGCGCCAGCCACAGCGGGAAGGCCCCGGCGTAGTGCTCGATGAGCACGCCGAAGAAGCGCTCGACAGAGCCGAACAGCGCGCGGTGGATCATGACGGGCTGATGACGCTCGCCGTCTTCGCCGACATACTCCAGCTCGAAGCGGGCGGGGAGATTGAAGTCGAATTGCACCGTGCAAAGCTGCCAGAGACGGCCGAGCACATCGACAAGTTTGATGTCGATCTTGGGGCCGTAGAATGCGGCTTCGCCGGGGATGGTCTTGTACTCAATCCCCATGCGGCCCAGAGCGTGTTGCAAGCCACTGATTGCAAGAGCCCAATTCTCATCGGAGCCGGTGTAATGGGCGCGGTCGTTGGGGTCCCAGGTGGAGAGTTCCACCTGGAATTCCTTGAACCCGAAAGTCTTCAGGACCGCCTCGGCAAAGTCGATGCAGGCCACCACCTCGTCCTCGATCTGACCCGGCGTGCAGAAGATGTGCGCGTCGTCCTGGGTAAAGCCGCGCACGCGCAGCAGGCCGTGCATGGTACCCGAGCGCTCGTAGCGGTAGACGTTGCCTAACTCGGCGTAGCGGGCGGGTAAGTCGCGATAACTCTTGGGCGAATTCTTGTAAATCAAGATATGGAACGGACAGTTCATCGGCTTCATGCGGTAGTTCGCGTCGTCCAGTTCCATGGGGGTGAACATGTTGGCCGCATAAAATCCCTCGTGGCCGGAGGTCTGCCAAAGGTTCACGCGAGCCACGTGGGGAGTGTAAACAAGCTGGTAGCCGCGCCGCACGCACTCCTCGCGCATCCAGTCTTCCATGGTCTTGCGAATCATGGCGCCCTTGGGGTGCCAGAAGATAAGCCCGGGGCCGGCCAGTTCCTGAATGCTGAACAGGTCCAGTTGCTTGCCCAGCACGCGATGGTCGCGCTTGGCCGCTTCCTCCAGCCGCGCGAAGTGCGCGTCCAGATCCTTTTGCGAGAAAAACGCCGTGCCGTGGATGCGCTGCAACTGCGGATTTTTTTCGTCGCCCAGCCAGTAGGCTCCGGCCAGGCTGGTGATCTTCACCGCCCGGACGCGGCCGGTCGAGGGCACGTGCGGGCCGCGGCAGAAATCCACGAAGCCGCCGTTGCGGTAGAAGCTGACTTCGTCGCCGGGCGCCGTGAATTTGGTCACGAAATGGGTCTTCATGAAGTCGCCGTCGCGCTCGAACTCCGCCAAGGCCCGTTCACGAGGCTCGTATTCGCGCACAAACGGCTCATCGCGCGCGATCACCTCGGCCATTTTGGCCTCGATCCGCGCCAGATCCTCGGGCGTGAAGGGCTTTTCGCGATAAAAATCGTAGAAAAAGCCGGCGTCGGTGGCCGGGCCATGGCCCAGCTTGGTCTCCGGATAAAGCTCGAGCACCGCCGTGGCCAGCACGTGTGCGGCGGAGTGGCGCACCACCTTGAGCGCCTCGGGGTCTTTCTCGGTGACCAGTTCCAGGCGCGTATCGGCGGTGAGCGGCGTGCTCAGGTCCACCAGGCGCGGAGCGGCCGAGTCTTGGGCGGCATACATGGCCGCCTCGGCGGATGGCTCCTCATCGGCCATTTCAGCGCAGCAGTTGCATTCGTCCGGCTGCGGAATGGCCAGGGGTTTCAGCCGCGCCACCACGGAGGCCGCAGCCAGCCGCGGCGAGATGGAGTTGGCAATTTCAAGGGGCGTGGTGCCGGCGGGAACTTCGCGAATGGCTCCGTCGGGCAGGTGTACGGCGATGGTCTGTGCGTTCATGGGCATAAGGGTCCTGGGGTTTCCGGCCGCGCAAAGGTGCTGCGCCGCTACTACTTTTCAGGATATACCGAAGGAACCCGGAATCCTCCGGCCTCAGCGGTCCGATTGACGGAGCCTTTCCATGGAAGGCCAGGGCCCGGCGCTCGTTTTCCCGATTTTGCGCGACTGAATCCGCGGCCTGATTCGACGCCGAGGATTTTCGCTCGATGCGCCGGCGATGGGAGAATTACTTGGCCTTCTCCTCGTGGTACTCCATCTCGGTATTGATGCTCCAAATATTGTCCTTGGTGGTGACGCCGTTGACGATGTTTTCGACGGCCGTCATGGCGGTCAGCATGGAGTGGTCCTGGTTGTTGTATTTGTGCATGCCGTTGCGGCCCACCAGAAAGAGATTCTCGAAGCGGTCTACGTAATTGCGAATAACGTCAAAGCGGTCATAACTGCCGAAGTAAGCCGGATAAGTCTTGGGCACGCGAACGACGTGCGAGTCTTCCACGTCTTCGGCCTTGAGAATGCCGATTTTGGCGATCTCGGCAATGGCGAATTTGGCCATTTCCTCGTCTGAGAGCTTCCAGAGCGGGTCGGTATCGTTGCAGAAGTATTCCAGACCAATCCAGACCTTATCCGGGCTCGATACCAGCCACGGGCTCCAGTTGTTGAAGATCTGCAGCCGGCCGACGACCACGTCGGGCTCCTGAATATAAATCCAGTTATCCTTGAGCGGAGCGCCGTCCTTCTCGGTCACGGTGAGTTTGCTGGCCAGCAGGCCAACAGTAATGAAGTCGCGATACATCAGGCCTTCGCTCACCTCGGTCACCTCGGCGGGAGCGGGCGAGCTGAGAGCGCGGATCAGGTCGCGCACCGGCATGGTGGAGAAGAAGTAGTCGCCCGCGAAAGCCACCCGCTCGCCCGCCTGGTTGAGACCCTCCACCGAGACTACCTTGCCGTCCTCGACATCGATGCGGTCGATCTGGATTCCAAAGTGAATCTCGCCGCCGCTCTGGAGCACCAGATCGGCCGCGTGCTCCCAAAGCTGGCCGGGGCCGAACTTGGGATAGAGAAACTTCTCGATCAGCGAGGTCTCCGTCTTCTTCTGCGCGATTCCGCCGGAGTGTTTGGGGCCGAAGGTCTTCTTGAGAAAGTGAGTGACGACGCCCTTGAGCGAGAGTCCCTTGATGCGCTGCGCACCCCATTCGGCGCTGATCTCATGGCAGGGCACGCCCCACACCTTCTCGGTGTACGATTTGAAAAACGTCAGGTAAAGCTGCCGGCCGAAGCGGTTGATGATGAAATCTTCGAGCGATCGCTCCTCGCGCTGCGGCAAGAGAGCCGCGCGCATGTAACTCAGGCCGCAGCGGATGGTGCGGACCAGGCCCATGTTTCTGAATGTCGCCGCGGTCAGGCTGATGGGATAGTCGAAGAAGCGGCGCAGGAAATAAATGCGGCTCTTGCGCTGGCGAACCAGCATGACCAGATCCTCGGTTTGCGGATCGGACGCCGAGGCGGCAGCGGGAAGATCGCGCTGCTGACCCTGGTAGCGCAATTGGCCGTCTTCGGCAGCGCCGATCGCACTGCTGGCGCCGACGGGCATCAGGTCCAGCCACCAGCGCATGACGCGGTCCGACTTCGAAAAGAAGCGGTGGCCGCCAATATCCATCCGGTTGCCCTTGTAGCGCACGGTGCGCGAGATGCCGCCCACATCCTGGCTGGCTTCGATCAGAATGGGCTTGATCCCCGAAGAGCGCTGGAGTTCGATGGCCGCAGTCAGGCCGGCTGGGCCTGCGCCAATGAGAATCGCCGTCTTTTCAGTCAATGAATTCCACCTTTTGAATCGATCCGTTCATCGGAACGGAGGCTGCTTTGCTGCGCGGGTCAATGCCTTTCAGTCCAGATTACTTGATTCCCATGGCATTTCCTCGCCTTTGCCGGACTTTCTCAGCCGGGCGGCGAGCCGGAGCGCATGGCCTGTGCAAGCCTGCTCATCTTTCCCGAGGCTTGCCCGGAATCTCTCACCGGCGATTGTCTATTGTTCAATTCTTCGGGAGCGCAGAACACCAGCGGCGGCAAGAACGCAAACGATCGGCATGACCGGCAACCGGTAGCGCGCGGTGACCCCGGCGCCCCCGGCCGCTGCCGAGATGACGAAAAAATAAAGGGAAGTTCCCAGAAGCAGCCACAGGCATGCGCCGGGCATTCCGCCGCGGGAGGCTCCCCGCGCCGCCAGCAGGTAGAGTCCCAGGACCACTACCAGAAAAGCGGCCTTTTCAGCGGCCAGCCACGGATACACCCGGAGAAGAGCGAGCTCGCCGCGCACCGGGTTCGTGTAGTTGATCAAGTGGTCAACTTCCATGGAACTTCCAAGATCCAGCAGGCGATTGAACGAGCCTGCGCCGGGATCGAACACCGCTTCCATCAGATGCGGAGGCCAGGTACGCAGGTAAGTCCAGAAATGAGTTCGGATCACGCGAACCGCTTCGGAGTGCATGAAAGCCAGTTTCTGGGCCTGAGTCCATCCAGCCTGCTCCGGGTGGCGGGCAGAGTAAGCCGGGAGCAGATAAACCTGCTCACTGCAATCGGGGCCGCAAGAATAACCCAGCTCGCTGCGTACATCGGTGAAACTCCGGTGCTCGGCGCGGGCGGTCACCTCGGCGGCAACAAAATAATAAAGGTTCAGGTCCGAGACGCTTGTCAATCCGCTGTAGCCGGTCTCCAGCCTGTTGCGCACCTGCCACGCGGCCAGCCAGGGCAGCACGCTGATCAGCAGCACAGCGGGAGCTTTCCAGCGCAAGCCGCGCTCGCGCGCCAGCACCAGAAACAAGCCCAGGGCCAGCGCTACGGGCAGATAATAGGTGACCGGCCGGACCAGGGTCGCCGCCGCCAGCCATACTCCCGAAGCGGCAAGCACCGGCAGATTGTGACCGCGCAAAAACGCGGCGAGCCGCTCCAGGCTGAGCAGAAAAAGCGCCAGGAAGAGAGTTTCTGACAGCAGGACGACGGAGTTGGCGACCGAAAGCGGCTCAAAAGCGAAGATCCATGCCGCTCCGATTGCGAACCGTTCATCGCCGAAGGCCGTTCGCCCCAGCCTCCAGACCAGAATCACGGAGAAGACCGAAAGAAGCACGTTGGCCGCGGCGCCGGCGACCGGGCCGGCCATGCTGGTGACGGCCAGAAAAAGCGGATACCCCGGCGTGCGCAGCAGATCCGGCACACCATCGGCATAGAAGCGCCCGTGCAGCAACAGGTTGCGTCCGGGGATGAGATAACTGCTGGTGTCGGGCTCGAGGCAGGGCGGCGGTTCCGGTCCGGGCAAGCACGGCAGCCAGCAGCGCCAGTCGAACCACCGCCGCAGCAAGCAAGGGCCCTGTGAGCCGCGGCGTCCACCATTCTGCCTTCAATCCTGCAGGCGCGGCCGTGCCCTTCCATTCAATATCCATCCTGGCCATTTTACTCTGCGAGACGTGCGTCCGATTTTCTGCTGAATCGTGCCGCCCATAGCCGGTTCCGACTCTGGCGAGGCCTTTGATCCGACGGCAATTGGCGCTTTATCCGCGCATCTCGCTCAAGTCAGCGAGCCGTGCTCGCTAAAAATAGCGCGAGGCTCATGGGACTGGCCGCAGACAGAAACGAGGGCAGGGATCTCCCCTGCCCTCGTTTCTGTCTGTTCAAATCTGCCAGAATCCGGCCGGTGGGTTTAGAGCGGCTGCACGTCGGCAGCTTGCCAGCCCTTGGGCCCCTTAACCACGTTGAACTGCACGGCTTGACCTTCCTGCAAACTCTTGAAACCATTCGAGTTGATCGCAGAGTAGTGCACGAAAACATCTTCGCCGTTCTGACGCGAGATGAAGCCGAAGCCCTTCGCATCATTAAACCACTTCACGGTGCCTTGTTCCATTTTGCTCGTGTTTCCTGGATTGAATTGCGCTGGATGAATCGGAGCGGCCACTGGCAGAATCTTGCTTGGTTGGGCGAGTGCTGCTCACGCCCGGTTCGACTCTAACGCTGGGGAAAGTGTAGCATTCCGCGCAAGGAAAGGCTTCATGAATTGTCGTTTCCGGTACGATTTTCATGCCTCGTTCCTTGAAAGCTCCTTGCCTGAATCTCTGAAAAATACTGATATAAAATGAGTTACAGTGATGTTCCAGACTGTGATACGGTTACAATTGCGATGCCTCAAGATCCCGTGCCCTCCCTCTTGTCCCGCGCCACCGAGCTGCTGGAAGAGCAGTTCAAGACGCTTCCCGTCTTTGTGCCGGCGGCCGAATCCGCATCCGATCCGGCGGCGATCGCCCGGGTTCTGGCCGAAACGGCTAGCCGGCTGGGCGACAACTACCCTTATTTTCATCCCCTGTATGCCGGGCAGATGCTCAAGCCGCCGCACCCGGTGGCGCGCGCGGCCTATGCGCTGGCCATGGCGATCAACCCGAACAACCATGCGCGCGACGGCGGCCGGACCAGCTCGGAGATGGAGATCGAGGCAGTCGGGGCGATTGCCCGGATGTTCGGATGGAGCGAGTTCCTGGGCCATCTGACATCGAGCGGAACCTTGGCCAACCTGGAGGCGCTGTGGGTGGCCGGGCAACTGGACCGGGGCGCGAAGACCTCCCAACGCATCGTCGGCTCCGAGCAGGCGCACTATACGCACCGGCGCATCTCGGCCGTGCTGAAGCTGGACTTCACCTCCATTGCGGCCGACAACCGCGGGCGGATGTGCCTGGAGGCGCTCGAGCGCGAGCTGCGCAAGGGCGATGTGGGAACGGTGGTCGTAACGCTGGGCACGACGGCCATTGGCGCCGTGGACCCGCTCGATGAAGTCCTCGCGCTGCGGGAAAAGTACGGTTTTCGCGTCCACGTGGACGCGGCTTACGGCGGCTATTTCCGGCTGATCTCCGACGCTCTGGATGACCCGGCGCGGCGCGCTTTCGCAGGCGATCAGCCAGGCCGACTCAATCGTCGTCGACCCGCACAAGCACGGCTTGCAACCCTACGGCTGCGGATGCATTCTGTTTCGAGACCCGGCGGTGGGGCGATTTTACAAGCACGACTCTCCCTACACCTACTTCACCTCCAAGCAGTTGCACCTGGGCGAGATCAGCCTGGAGTGTTCGCGCGCCGGGGCCGCGGCGGTTGCCTTGTGGGCCACCGAGCAGCTCTTGCCGCTCCAGCCAGGGGGCGAGTTTGCCCGTGGGCTCGGCTGTGGCCGCTCGGCTGCCCTGGAACTCGACCGCCGGCTGCGGGAAGACCGCTCAGGACGCTTTCAGACGCTCGCCGCGGGTCGTCCGGAGCTGGACATCGTGGTGTGGAAGGCGAAGGCAGAGTCTCCCGAACGAGCCTCGGAACTGGCGCAAAGGATTTTTGAGGCGTGCGCCCGGCGCGATCTGCATCTGGCGCTGGTTCAGTTGCCGCTCCGATGGTTTCAGCCTGAGACAGGAGTGGAACCGGAAGGCGGCGCGGGGCTGGTGACCTGCCTTCGCTCGGTATTGATGAAGCCGGAGCACAAGGCGTGGCTGGACCAAATCTGGGAGAGGTTGATCGCGGGCAGCGCGGAGGTCATGGGTTCATCGTAGCCGTTCTTTTCTCCGCCTCGGATGTTCCATGTAGTATTAAGAGTTCCGTGCAGGAAGAAACCGGGAATGCGAATAAAAGTGAATCTGCCGGGCGAGAGCCGGTCCGCCCCTGATTCGATGCAAGTTCATCACACAGGATGCGTCTGCGGGACCGCGCCGGGCGAATGATCTCTTTGTGAAAGCGGAGAACCACTCTTTATGGCAGCAGACTCCAGGCAATCGGCGGCTCTGACGTCGCCCGGCTACTTTTTCCCGTTTATCACGGTTACCGCGCTGTTTTTTATCTTCGGGTTCATCACCACCCTGAATATGGGGCTGGTTCCTCACCTGCGGTCGATCTTCAATCTGCAATACGGCCCGGCCATGCTGGCCGAGTCGGCTTTTTTCCTGGCTTACTTCGTATTTTCCTCGCCGACCTCGAAGCTGATCGAATGGATCGGCTACAAGCAGACGATGGTGGTTTCGCTCTTTATCCAGGTTGTGGGCTGCCTTTTGTTCGTTCCCGCGGCAAAATATGTAAACTTCCCGCTGTTTCTCACAGCGGTCTTTATCGTGGGTGCGGGGGTAACGGCCCTGCAGACCGCGGCCAACCCCTATGTGGCCATCCTCGGCCCCGAGCACAGCGCACCGGTCCGCCTGACCCTGGCGCAGGCCTTCAATTCCATTGGCGCCGCCATCGCTCCGCTGGTGGCCGGCGCATTCATCCTGACCGACCCGGCGAAGATTCTCTCCAAGGCGGAGATTGCCAACACCGTGCGTGTTCCCTATCTTCTGATTGCCGCCGGACTATTGATTCTAGGTCTGGCCGTCGCCTTCATGCGCCTGCCGCACATCGAGCAGAGCCGGGAGTTCCGCCCGGCCAGGGTGGGCGATCCCATTCTCAGCCGCAGCATTTGGGGTTATCGGCACACGGTGCTGGCCGCGGTCGGCATCTTTCTTTATGTGGGCGTGGAAGTGGGACTGGCCTCGATTGCGGTCAACTACTTCAAAAACGAAGGCATGGGCAGCGAAAAGACCGCATCTTTTCTGGTTTCGCTCTACTGGCTTGGCGCGATGGTGGGCCGTCTGCTCGGCTCCTGGGTGTTGACCAAAATCAAGTCAGGCCGGCTGGTCTGCGGATTCGCATTTTGCGGCGCATTGCTGCTGAGCATCTCCATGTTCAGCAGCGGGCCAGTGGCCATCTGGACGCTGGTGCTGTGCGGCTTCTTCAACTCCATTCTCTTCCCCAACGTCTTCGCTCTGGGCATCGCCGGACTGGGACCGATGACCAGCAAGGGCTCGGGGTTGATTATGACCGCGGTCGTAGGCGGGGCGGTGATTCCCTTCCTGCTGGGCGCGGCAGCCGACAAGGTGGGCATTCAGCGCGCCTTCGTGATTCCCATCTGCTGCTATCTCTACATCGCTTACTACGGGCTGTGGGGCTCCAAACCCGCGCGGACGGCGACAGCGTAGGCTGGATCGCCTGGCTGCCGGTGCCGGACGTGCGGACGATGCAGGCGGAAGAGCATTCTGGAGCAAGTTTCCTATTTGTAGAGAGGAAGAAGCATCCGTCAGGGGCTAAAGCATTTCTCCTCTTGCTATGGAGTGGACATCTTTTATCCCACCCTAGCCGCAAAAACAAGAACGCGGCGAGGGTGGGGCACCCAGACTTTATACCTTCAGGAGAAATGCGCTAAAGCCCGCGGGTTTTTGGGGAGTTTATGGTGCGGCTGAAGCCGTGCCCTTTCAAAGCAGCTCGATACCAAAAGTGAATTTGCTCGAATCGCCGCTTGCGCCGGTTCCGGCCTGGGCGGTGGATTTGCGCACAATGAGACGGGGAAAAACCGTGATGGTGGCCGGGTGGGGACGCGGCATGGCTTCGCCGATCAGGCCCAGCAGCGTGGTGGCCGCGGCCTGGCCCATGCTGCGCAACGGCTGGTGGATCGTGGTGAGTGGAGGGTAGCTGGTGGAGGCGGCCAGCACATCGTCGAAGCCCACCACCGAAACGTCTTTGGGCACGCGCAGGGAAGCCTCGCGCAGGGCCATGATCGCGCCGATGGCGGTGAGGTCGTTGAAGGCGAAGATGGCGCTGAAGGGCCGCCCGGTCTCGAGCAACTGCTGGGTGACTTCGAAGCCCGGGGCGGGACCAGGCTCCAGGCGCTGCAACCGGACCACAAGCTGGGGATCGATGGCAATGTCGAGCGCCTTGGCCGTCTCCACGATGGCGCGCCAGCGGCGGCTGGTATCGGAGCTGAGGGCCTGGCCTTTGATAAAGGCGATGCGCTTGTGGCCCAGCGTCTTGAGATGCGAAAGGGCCAGGTGCGCCGCCAGGCCGTGGTCCAGCTCGATGTTGATGGTCCCTTCACGATGCTCGTGGCCGGAGATGAAAACGACGGGGACGGGAAGATCGTCTTCGATCGGGGTGTCGATGGCGATGATGCCTTCGACGGCGCGGGCCAGCAGCATGCGCGGATAGCCGAGGAGCAGATCGGGGCGGTGCCGGTGGCTGACGACGAAGTAAAAGAAGTCCTCCTTGAGCAACTCGTCCTCGATGCCGCCGAGAACAGCGGTGGAGTAGCCTTCGCTGATCTCCGGGACGATGACGCCGATGGTATGGGTGCGCTTGAGGCGCAGGCTCTTGGCCACGGTGTTGGCGGTGTAGCCGTGCATGGCCGCGGCCTGGAGCACGCGTTGCTGGGTCTGGCGCGAGATGCGATACTTGTCTGCCTCGCCGTTGACGATGCGCGAGACGGTGGATTGCGATAGATCGAGAACGGCGGAGAGCTCTTTGAGGGTAAGCTGCTTGAAGGGCTTTTTAGGCATTAAGCCGCCCTCCGGAGAAAGCCCGCCCGGGCGCGGGACCAAGGTACGAGGCCACCGCGGGTGCGGTGTGCGGCGCGGCGAGCAGGCGGGGACCGCACTGCGCGCCGCGCGAGCCTCTCGTGGAGTTCCGCCGCTCTTTCGTTCTTCTTTCCCGCATCATTCCTGCCTTATCTTTGCAGATTCCGGCAGATTGCGCACTCAAATCTAGCTTTTAAAGCCCGCCAAACTCATGGCCTGCGCGCACTCCGCATTGCTCATGAAGGTGCTCCAGATGAGCCCGGTGCGCAGGTTCTCGGCCATCAGCAAAGAGATTCCCTGATCGATTCCCAGCACATCCGGGTCGTACCAGTGAGCGGCGGGATGAAAGGCGTCCACAAAGCCGTAGCGCCCCCAGGCCTGCGCGCCGAAGTTCGTGCGCAGGGCTTCGAGCACCTGGAGGCACTCGTTGGGCAGGAAAGCCAGCGAACCGGCGGCAGCGCAGGGAACGACGGTTCCGTCGATCGGCCCCTGCGCGGGCGGTCCACCCCAGGCCGTATAACCGCCCACATAATCCGAAGACGTGATACCCCAGTAATCCTCCGTGTACCAATTCGGATAAGTCATGATGCAGAATGTCTCGTGCGCCTGCGTGGCGGAGATGGAGTTCGTGAAGTAGTTGGCGTAGGCGTCGGACTTCGAGCGGAAATCGAACCACGCATGAGACCACTGGTGCGTGAATAGTGGATCGTAGTTGCTGCTGATGTAGCTGTACCCTTCATAGGTGAGGGTCGGACGCGCGAAGTTGGCCCAGTAAGACGCCGCGACAGGATAAGTGGGTGAACCGATGGCCAGCAGATAGAGCGCCATCAACTCGCAATAAGTGTCATAGCGCGAAGACGTAAAGCCGGGAGTTGCGGACGAGGCCGGATACCAGGCCTGGGCGAAGGTTTGGCCGCCATTCAGCATCCACGGCCAGTTGACGCGCTCATAAAGCTGCGTGGCCAGCGAGGTGATGGTCGCGTCGTTGAAATAGGCGCGCGCCGCCAGCACGCCGCACATCAGCCACGCCGTGTCAATCGAGGAGACCTCGGAAGCGGAGAGGGGTTCGCCCGTGTTCACGTCATTAAAGTGATAGAAGAATCCGTTTTCGTTCTGCATGCTGTTCAGATGAAAATCGAGCGTAGTCTGCACCCGCGCGACGATCTGCGCATGGGTCACGTTGGCCGCGTAGCCATATGCGCTGGTCAGGTAGCCGCGCTGGTCGGCGATGCACAGCGCGGTCAATCCAAAGCCGGTGGCGGCAATGCTGGCCTCGGTCGTGGTGGGGTCGATCTGTCCGCTCAGATTGTTGGCCGCATGATCCAGCACTTGCCCGGTCACGGGGCTGGCCTGCTCCCAGAAGTACATGCACCCCTGCTGCTCCAGAGCGTCCAGGAAACTCAGGTCGGCCGCGGACGGGTTAAAGACGCCCACGGGCAAAGAGGGAGGCGTGGTGGGTGTGGTCGCCTGCCCGCCGCCACCGCCGCATCCCACCGCCGCGGCCATCGCGCCTCCGGTCATCGCCGCCATCGCTTTGAGCATCTGGCGGCGGCTTAAGATCGGCATTGTCATTCTATTGGCCATCGATTCTCCTTTGGTTCTTCCGGGAATTCGTCATTGCCGTTGTTTTGAATGCGCGGCTTCCGGCGGCCGCGGCATCGATTCCGGTCAGCGCAAGAATATCTGCAATCGCAATTTCCATTCCCCGCTCTGCGATGCGGCGAAGCGCTGTGAATCCCTTCCGCTCATGCCGCTCAAACTCCCGCTCTAAAGCCTGCCCGTTGCATCGCGTTCCGGCAGGCGGGGTTGCGCATGAACGTGCTCCAGATGAGCCCGGTGCGCAGGTTCTCGGCCATCAGCAAAGAGATTCCCTGATCGATTCCCAGCACATCCGGGTCGTACCAGTGAGCGGCGGGATGAAAGGCGTCCACAAAGCCGTAGCGCCCCCAGGCCTGCGCGCCGAAGTTCGTGCGCAGGGCTTCGAGCACCTGGAGGCACTCGTTGGGCAGGAAAGCCAGCGAACCGGCGGCAGCGCAGGGAACGACGGTTCCGTCGATCGGCCCCTGCGCGGGCGGTCCACCCCACGCGGTATAGCCGCCGGCCGAGTCCGAGGATGTAATTCCCCAGTAGTCTTTGTTGTACCAGTCGGGATAGCGAGAGGCAGAACGCCTTGTGGGCGCGGGTCGGCGTGGCGGAGTTCTCGAAAATAATCGGCGTAGGCGTCGCGCTTGTGGCGAAAATCGAACCATGCCTGCGAATACTGGTGCGTGAACAGCGGGTCGTCGCCGCCGATGTAGGTAAAGCCCTGGTAGTGGATGACCGGGCGCGTGAAGCTGTTCCAGCACTCCGGCGCTACCGGGATGCGTCGGCGAACCGATGGCCAGCAGGTAGATCATCATCAGCTCGCAATAGTGATTCCAGCGCGCTTCGATGAAGCCGGCTTCGGGCCGCCAGCCCATGGAGAAAGTCTTGCCGCCGTTCAGCATCCATGGCCAATCCACGCGCTCGTAGATCTGCGCGGCCAGCGAGCGGATGCGCGGCTCGTCAAAGTACTCGCCCACCGTCAGCACGCCGCAGAGCAGCAGCGCGGTGTCGATCGAGGAAAGCTCTGAACCGGGGAATGGCTTGCCGGATTCAATATCCGCGAAGTGATAAAAGAATCCGTGCTCCTCCGGCAGGCTGTTCAGGTGCCACTCCAGCGTGGTCCCGACCCGCTCGACGATTTCGGCGCGGGGCAGGTAGCCGCGGCGGTCGGCGATGGTGAGCGCCGTCAGTCCGAAGCCGGTGGAGGCGATGCTGGCCATCCGCCGGGGGTCGCGCGCGCCGTCCAGGTCGTTGCGCGCCCGATCGAGAATCTGGCCGGTGCCGGGGCTGGCCTGTTCCCAGAAGAAGAGGCAGGCCCGGCGCTCCAGGTCGTCGAGAAAAGCCTCGTCGCCAGGCGTGGGTTTCCATGCGCCCGTCTGCGCAATGGCCGGGGGCAGGAGCGCACAACCGGCCGCGGCTGCCATCGCCGCCAGCATCTGACGGCGGTTCATCGTGGGGTTGGCGGCGAACCGGCTCATTTCGTCCTCTCCGCGACCGCGGCCTTCTGCGCTGGAATCTCGATCAGCGCAAGTCCCATGGGAGGCAGCGCGAGCGTCAGATGATGGCCGCGGATGGACCGCATCTCGGCCGGCCCCATCTCGGAGGCCGTGCGCAGCGCCGCGATCTGGGCCTGCGTAGGATTCTTCGGGCTGCCCATCTTCTTCCATGCGTCCAACGTGTCGCCGTGCGCCGAATCCACGCGGCGGATGGAGGCGCGCGCATCGGCGGCAATGCCTTTGAAATCGAAGTCGATGGTCTTGTCCGCGCCACCCGCGCCGGGCTCGACAAGGTTCCAGGCCGCGATCACCAGCGTGCCGTCTTCGCGGCGCGTGGCCAGCACGTCGTCCGCGGCGGCGGGCAGGCGTTCGGTCCCCAGCTCGTGCAACAGTTTGAAGGCATCGAAGGCCGGCTTCGGAATTCCATCCTCGGCCATCAGCCCGAATCCGCCGTAAAACGGGGTCTTCACCACGCCCTGCTCTTCAAAAACATCGGAGAAGGTCCAGTAGGACATCATGCCGGCCAGCCCATCGCAGCGGCGGATGGTATCGGCCATCCAGGGCCCCATGTAGATCGAGTCCGTGATCTCCTGCTGGTTCATATAGGTGGCGTTGAATTCGCTGATGAACAGCGGCAGATGCGGGCGCGCGGAGTGCTCGATCTGCTCATGCACATTCCGGACCGCTTCACAGACCATCTCGTGGGGAGCGATGGGGCGGTTGTCGTGAAAGACGTTTTCCGCCGTGTCGTTGCCGTAGATGTGCGTGGAAACAAAGTCCAGCGGCACGTGATTCCGCTCGGCGTGGGCGATCATGTCGCCGGCCCATGCTGCCTGCGCCGTGGCCGGGCCGCCCACGCGAAGCCGCGCGCTGACTGCCTTGAGGGCGCGCGCCGTGTGATCGTAGAGCTCAAAGTAGGTTTGCTGCGCTGGCCGTCCCGTCCAGAAATCGATGTTGGGTTCGTTCCAAACCTCGAAGTACCACTCGGATACTTCGTCGATGCCGTAGCGCGCGACCAGATGGCGGGCAAAGGCGGTCATCAGCGCATCCCACCGGGCGTAGTCGCTGGGCGGCGAGACAATCGGCTTATACCAGAAGCTGTGATAATCCGGGTGCGCGGCCAGCGCCTTGGGCATGAAGCTGATCTCGACATACGGACGCACGCCCGTGGCCAGCAGGCTGTCATAAATCTGATCGACGTAGGACCAGTTATAGACCGGGTTTCCCTCTGCGTCCTCACTGTAAACGCCGTTCTCGTCGTCGAGGATGGCGTGGAAGCGGACGTAGCGGAAGCCGGTCGTCTTTTTTACCTGGCGCAGATCGTCGCGGTAGCTCTCGCGCAGGGCCAGGTTAGCGCGGCCGGAGCCGAACATCTGCTCCCAATCATGCGGGAACGGCGTGGCGGCTGCGCGGGCGTCAAGGACGACCGGCTGCGTGCGGCTGTCGGGCGCGGCCATTTGCTGCGCGCAGACCGGCGCGGCGGCGGACGCAAGAAGAATTCCCGAAACCAGGGCCAAACGAATACCAGACATGACAATCTCCCAAGAGCGGGTGCGAGGAGTTCGTTACGGATGCCTGTCCGCAGATGATGTTTTGCGGATGAAACGGACGGCAGGCGCACTCCAGCGTTTCGAGCCGCTCGCGGCCGGGCAGTAAAGAGAAACTGCAGCCGGCAAGCGCCTTCGCGAGGGGCGCACCGCAATTTCACGGCTGCGCGGCCACGTCGGCTCGTTGATGAAAAAGACGGATAAGAAGAGGGCGCCTTCGCGCAAGCACCCTCGTGAGGTTTTCACTGACTCCGCGGATGAGAGGCCCCGCGCAGCCAATCGTTCGCCCGGTCGCGCAGCTCGCACGGAGCCGGGCTGAAGTTCGTTCCGGTTCAGTCATCATACCGTTGCGATCTGCCCATGCGGCGACTGCCCACGCTTGGGGCGGAGTTTGCGCTCCGCCCGCAGCGTGGGCCATGTTCAGAATTGGAATCGCGCCTGCAGTTCGACGACTCGGCCGGAATCGGCGCTCTGCGCATAGCCGAAGCTTTCGTTGTTGATGTTGGCTCCGTTGTTGGCGTTGCCGTTGGTGATCGGCGACAGTTGCAGGATGTTGAAGACGTTGTACATGTTGGCCTGCACGCGCAGCTTGGTAAGGTGAGCGCCGAATTGGTAGGCGAACTCCTTGGCCACGCTCATATCCACGTCCTGATAGCACGGTCCGCGGAAGCTGTTGCGGCCGATGCCCGGCGTGTAGGCGTGCGAGTTGGTGGGCGGCGTGGTGTCAAAGTAGTTGGTGCCACCCTCGGTCCCGTTGCCGCCACGATTCGGAAAATCGGAACCGTTG
>CAWBHO010000160.1:0-3043 GCA_963788415.1 uncultured Acidobacteriaceae bacterium
GCCATCGAAGGAGAGACGCATGTCGGTTGCTCCGGTGGCTACGAAGATGCGCGTGGCAGCGCCCAGGCCAAACATCGCGCTACTCCTTGCCCAGAGCGGCGACGAGCCGCCGCAGCGTGAGCCCATCGAAGTCCCGCTCCACGGCGATGCGAATGCCGCCAGGAATTTCGACATACAACGAGGGACTCTTCGTCACAACCGCGGCCACAGGATGGGACTCGACAATCTTCACGGGAAGAAACGCTGTAGCGTTAGGAGCGTGTGGCGTTGCCGGCGAAGATGCCGCAGCGGATGAACGTTTGCCCGCATGACGGCGATACAGACCGGAAAAGCTTGAGACCGTCATCTGGTGCTGGCGGCAAAAGTCGCGCATGCTCTGACCGCTCTGCTCAAAGGTGGAAACCAAAGCCGCGACCTCAGCAGAACTGCGCCGCCGCCGAACGATAGGAGATGAAATGACCGACTGGTTCATGCCTCCAGTCAATCACCTTCATGCTCCCACGAAAAGGATGGCTTTGCCCGGAGCAATACGTTCAATCAGCGTTCATCTCCAGATCCGCAGCCAGGGGACACCCCGCGCAGTGGGCCGTCCTCTGGCAATGAGCTTTGCCCACGACAACCGTCAGGGCATGAAACTCGTTGAACAGCCGCGCATGATCCTCCGGCGCGTCGCCGGCAAAGGCCTGACGGGTGAGATCGGCCAGGGCTTCATATCCCTTGCGACCGCGGCTTGGAGTGTGCATCAGCAGCCCATGCCGCTCGCTGATGCGGCGCAGGTACTCGTCGGCAACCGGGACGGGATGGCCGAGAGCGTAGAGAAGGATGGCGTCGGCGGTCTCAGGACCAACGCCCGGCAGGACCAGCAGACGAGTGCGCAAGGCCACTGTGGGGGTAGCGGCGAGTTTTTCGAGCGAGGCGTCGAACTCCTCGTCGAGCATCGCCACAAAAGCCTTCAGCGCGGGCGCCTTGCGGGTGGAAAATCCGGAGGGCTGGATCATGCGCAGCAGTTCTCCGAAGGAGCACGCGCGCAAACCGTCCACGGTCAGTGCGCCAGCCGCGCGCAGGTTGCCGAGCGAGCGCTCGACGGCCTTCCAGGCGGTGTTCTGGGTGAGGTAGGCCCCGAGGATCACTTCAAAGCGGCTCCGGGCGGGCCACCAGTGCTGCGGGCCGTAGGCCTGGGTCAGCTGTCCGTGCATCGAGCGCAGTCGTTCAGCGGGCGTGTGCTGGCGGGGAGCGCTCATGGCAGAGTGTCCTCGCCGGGGGACGAACGTAGTTCCATCTTCCACTGCTCAATGCGGGCGCGCGTTGCTGCTGCTTCCGCTTCTGGCAGGTGGCCGGCGCGCCGCAGTGTATTCGCAAGCGCCGTGTGGGCCCGCGGATCGTTCGGCGTGAGAGCGGTGAGCGCCAGGGCAGCGCCGACGGCCTGTTCGAGCCGCCCCGCGTCGCCAAGTGCGCGCACCAGTCCGTGATACGCGTCCATGTGCGTTTCATCGGCATGAATGGCGGCGCGGAAGGCGCGAGCCGCTTCAGCAGGCACGCCGGCGGCCAAGGCGGCGAGGCCTTGCTGGTAAGGATCTTCAGCGGATTCTGGGCGGGTCAAAGTCACGGCTGGCTTTAGGATAAAGGCTGGGCGTAGAAGCTGAGCTTGAAGTCTGAGCGCACCGTTGCCGGCGAGGCAAAGCGGCAAGCGCGGGAGGAAAGATGAAGAGTCACACGGAATACCTGGTCTTCGAGACCAGAAACCGGCGAGAGATGGTGCACATCACCGACCAGGTGGAGCAGATTGTGGCGCGAAGCGGAGTCCAGGACGGGCTATGCTTTGTCTCGCCGATGCACATTACGGCAGCCGTTTACGTCAACGACCTGGAGAACGGTTTGATCGAGGACATCGGCAAGTGGCTGGAGGAGCTGGCGCCGGCGCGGCCCGATTACAAGCACCATCGGACAGGCGAGGACAACGGAGACGCACACCTCAAGTCGCTGCTGCTGCACCACGAGACCACCCTGCCGGTGACGGATGGCAAACTTGACCTGGGAACCTGGCAGCGAGTCTTCTATGCCGAGTTCGACGGGCAGCGCCGGAAGCGGGTAATCGTCAAGGTGCTGGGGGTGGAGGATGGAGAGCAGGCGAGTTAGCAGGGAAGTGCAGTGAGCGGGGTTAGCCGCGCTTCGCACGTGTTAGCTGAGTTAGTAGTGTCAATCGTCTTTTTGCTAACACCGCGATTACCTTTATCACCGCTAACATCGCTCATTGACCGTCGGTAATCTTGATCCATTTGCCGCTGGGATGAGGCGGTTCAGGCGTGGCGAAATCGATTTGGGTGCGGGGCAGCACGACCAGATCGACGCGGCGGTTTTCGGCGCGGCCGTCGGCGGTGTCATTGCTGGCCACAGGGTGAAACTCGGCGTATCCCGCAGCCGAAATGCGCTCGGGTGCGATGGCTTTCAGGCTGATCAAAAGGCGGGCAATGCGCGTGGCGCGGGCCGAGGAAAGCTCCCAGTTGGAGTCGAATTCGCCGTTGTGGATGGGGATGTTGTCGGTGTGGCCCTCGATGCGCAGGTCGTAGGGCGTGCGACCCAGCGCGGCGGCGATCTGGCGCAGCGTGGGCAGCGTTTCGGGCTTGGGAATCGCCGAGCCGGAGTTGAAGAATCCAGCTTCGCGCAGGCTGATCACCAACCCGTCGCGGCCCATCTGGATGGAAACGGAATGCGCGGCGATCTGGCTGGACAGAGTCTGCTCCAACTCGCGGTGAATGTGGTCCAGATCGTTTTTTACCTTGGCTGGCGATAGCACATTCTCTCCCATGACGATATTCATGGGGATTGCCGGCTGCCCGGTTCCCTGAGCGTTGCTTGCGCCCCCGGCCGCAAGACGCCCAGCGATGGGAAACAGGCCCAGGGTCTCAAATGCGGTGGAAACAGCGTCTTTTACCTGCGCGTGTTTCTTCTGATCGGCCCGGGCAAAGGCGAAAAGAACCACGAAGAAGCAGAACAAAAGGGTGATGAAGTCCGCATACGAGACCAGCCAGCGATCGTGGCTGAC